>NZ_JACYHC010001171.1:0-10008 GCF_017152085.1 Staphylococcus sp. EG-SA-2 | reverse complement strand
AGTAGCTTTTTCTTTATATATGATGAGCTTGAGACATAAATCAATGTTCAATGCTCTACAAAGTTATATTGGCAGTAGTTGACTGAACGAAAATGCGCTTGTAACAAGCTTTTTTCAATTCTAGTCAACCTTGCCGGGGTGGGACGACGAAATAAATTTTGAGAAAATATCATTTCTGTCCCACTCCCGATTATCTCGTCGCAATATTTTTTTCAAAGCGATTTAAATCATTATCATGTCCAATCATGATTAAAATATCACCTATTTCTAAATTAATATTTGGATTTGGTGAAATGATGAACTCTTTGCCTCGTTTAATTGCAATAATGTTAATTCCATATTGTGCTCTTATATCTAAATCAATGATAGACTGCCCCGCCATCTTTTCAGTTGCTTTCAATTCTACAATAGAATGCTCGTCTGCCAACTCAAGATAATCAAGTACACTTGCACTCGCAACATTATGCGCAATACGTCTACCCATATCACGCTCAGGGTGCACAACCGTATCTGCTCCAATTTTATTTAAAATCTTTGCATGATAATCATTTTGTGCTTTAGCAGTTACTTTTTTTACACCTAACTCTTTTAAAATTAAAGTCGTCAACGTACTTGATTGAATATTTTCACCAATTGCCACAATGACATGATCAAAGTTACGGATACCTAAACTTTTCATAACTGCTTCATCTGTTGTGTCTGCAACAACCGCATGAGTAGCGATATCACTATATTCATTCACTCTATTTTCATCATGGTCGATGGCCATTACATCCATGTCTAATGCATTCAACTCACGAACGATACTACCTCCAAAACGACCTAGACCGATGACTACATATTCTTTACCCATACTCGCCCTCCATTAAATGATTTTCATCAATTCATTGAAAATATAAATTTAAAATTATTATAAATGAGTACCCCAACTAAATTATCTAAATGCAGTAATGCAAGTAAATGAAAGTTGGGGTATCGTCTCAACTTATGATTTCTTTCCTTCAACATATTCTTTGTCGAAAACAAATAATCTTAATAATAATATTAACGATGGAAGTAATAAAAGTAAACCTAAAATAAAGACAATCACTAATGTCCAGCCCATTTCTGGATTAACATATGCATCTGTAATTTTTACAAACGGATATAAAAGGTATGGCAATTTACTAATTCCATAGCCAAAGAACGCGAACATCATTTGTAAAATAACAAATACAAAAGCCAAACCATGTTTTTTCTTAAAGAATGTTAACAATGAAGCTAATGCAAAGAATAAGAAACTTATAGCAAACATCCACCAGTAGTCAAAAACAGCTGAATAAAAATGTTCAGAATTTTGAATGCGTAATGATAGAAATACGAATAAACAAATGATAATCATCGGTGGCCCTAAAAATATGTGCCATTGTCTTGTTAAATTATATGCTGGTTCGTCATTTGCTTTTTTAGCATAATATGTCAAAAATCCTGATGAAATATATAAAACTGAAATAATTGCCAAGAATACTACAGACCAAGCAAATGGGCTTAATAGTAACTGCACCCAATCTAGATCGATAACATTGTTTCGAACATTAATATAGCCACCTTCTGTAATAGTTAAAGCAGTAGATAATGAAGCTGGAATTAATAATCCACTTACCCCATACATGATCATCCATGCTAATTTTGTATCTTGACCATAATTTTCAAATGCATAAAAACTGTTTCTCAATGATATCATAATCAGTGCTATTGAACCTGGTATTAACAATACCGTGCCTAAATATTTGATTGACTCTGGAAAGAAACCTACGAATCCTACGAAGAAGAAAACAAAGAATACATTCGTAACTTCCCAAACTGGGTTCAAATAACGTGAAATTAAGTGATTAATTTTCTTTTCATCACCAGTTAACTTTGAATGCAATGCGAAGAAACCTGCCCCAAAATCTATAGAAGCAATAATGATATAGCAAAATAAAAACAACCATAACACTGTTATACCTATAAATGCATAAATCATTTTTCTATTTCTCCTCCTTGCTTCTTGGCTAAACGATTTACATCTTCATACGCCGGTTTATTTTTAAACATACGAATTAATACGTATGCACATGTATACATTAAAATGATGTACAATATGCCAAATAAAATTGTAACGAAGGTTATTCCGCCTGCTTGTGTTGCTGCTTCTGCCACGCGCATATAACCACGAACAATCCAAGGCTGTCTACCCATCTCTGTTAAGAACCATCCAAATTCTATAGCTAGCATTGAAGCTGGTCCTGTTAATAATATTCCGTAAAGCATCCATTTATGAGTAGAAAACTTTCTAAGCTTTTTAAACATTAAAGTTAAAACATAAACACCTGAAATGACAAAACATAAAATTCCCATCGTTACCATTAAATCAAAGAAATAATGGACAATCATAGGCGGATGTAAACTTTTTGGAAAATCATTTAACCCTTGCACTTTAGTTTTGACACTATTATCTGCTAAGAAACTCAATAGTCCAGGTAATTCAATCGCACCTTTAACTTGCTGAGTCTTTTCATCTAACACACCAAATAATAATAATTTAGCATGGGAAGATGTATCGAAATGCCATTCATAAGCTGCTAATTTTTCAGGTTGGAATTTATGCAAAAATTTTGCAGATAAATCCCCTGCCAACATAGAAAGTAATGTTGAAAAGAATCCAACTATCATAGACATTTTCAAAGCTTTCTTATGGTAGACAGTATCTTTAGGTTGACGATTACGCAATAATTTAAAAGCTGCTATTGATGCAATAACAAATGCCATCGTCATACCGGCTGTAGTAATTACGTGAAATGATCGAACTATAAACGATGGGTTAAACATCGCTTCTATAGGTTGAACATTGACCATCTTTCCATTCTTCAACTCAAAACCTGCAGGCGTATTCATAAATGAATTCACTGAAGTAATGAAGAAGGCTGAGAAAGAGCCACCAATAATTACTGGTATACTAATTAAGAAATGTGTCCATTTATTTTTAAAACGATCCCAAGTATATAAATATATACTTAAGAAAATAGCTTCAAAGAAGAACGCAAATGTTTCCATAAATAATGGAAGTGCAATAACGTGTCCACCCATTTCCATAAATGTAGGCCAAATCAATGATAATTGAAGTCCTATAATTGTACCTGTAACAACTCCCACTGCTACAGTAATTGTATAAGCTTTAGCCCATCTTTTGGCCATAGCTATATATTGAAGATCATTTTTGCGAATACCTAAAAATTCTGCAATTGCGAACATTAAAGGCATACCAACACCAATCGTTGCAAAAATGATATGAACTGCTAAAGTCATAGCTGTCAAAAACCGACTGATTTCAACTGTATCCATTTAAAAACATCACCTTTTTCTTTTTTTGATGACAACACAATGAACTTAATTATAATTGCTATAATGTGTATTTTTAAAACATTATGCGCTATGAAATTGTGTATAATTTATGTCAGTTCACAATGTGTTCACAAATTTGAATTTCAATGTATAATTGTGTATATTACATTAGAATAAAGCACGAAGGAGCATGATACATGTCAGAAATAATCGTTTATACGCAGAATGATTGTCCACCTTGTACATTTGTAAAAAATTATCTAAATGAGCATCAAATTGATTTTGAAGAGAGAAATATCAACAATCAACAATATCGAAACGAAATGATAGATTTTGATGCTTTTTCAACTCCGTTTATTTTGTTGAATGGCAATCCAATGTACCATGTTGATCTTGATGAAATCAACAAAGTATTAAATATCCAAGATTAATTTTCATCTAAATCAACTTCATCATTTATAGCTATCATAAATTAAATATCGATTTTTAAATTAACTAACATTAATTAAAGAACAACATTTTGTTAATGACACATAGTTGTTTAATTAGTTAGCAACAACATTCCATTGAAATTAACATAAATCATAAAAAAGAACCCGAAGTATTCATAATTACTCACAATGAATACTTCGGGTTTATTTATAATTCTGTCTTTCGAAAGAATTAATTATTTTACGTAGTTGTTAACTAATTCAATAACTTCTTCTTGCGTTGCACAGTCGACTGCACGGTTAGCAAGTTCAGTCATTTCATTTTTACTTAAACCATTAATTTGTCTTCTTGCTTTCAGAATAGACGTTGCACTCATAGAGAACTCATCTAAACCTAAACCAAGCAATAATGGAATAGCTGTTTCATCTCCAGCCATTTCACCACACATACCTGTCCATTTACCTTCTTTATGTGACGCTTCAATAACTTGTTTAACTAAACGTAAGATTGAAGGGTTATATGGTTGGTATAGATATGATACACGCTCTGACATACGGTCAGCAGCTAATGTGTATTGAATTAAATCATTTGTACCGATACTGAAGAAATCTACTTCTTTAGCAAAGACATCAGCTAATGCTGCTGTTGCAGGTATCTCTACCATGATTCCTAATTCTATATCATCCGAAATGTCATGACCTTCATTTTTAAGGTTTTCTTTTTCTTCTAATAATATAGCTTTTGCTTCTCTAAATTCGTTAATTGTTGCAACCATTGGGAACATGATATTTAACTTACCATAAACTGATGCACGTAATAATGCACGTAGCTGTGGTCTGAAAATATCTTGTTGCGCAAGGCATAAACGAATCGCACGGTAACCTAAGAATGGATTCATTTCTTCAGGCAAGTTTAAGTATGATAATTCTTTATCTCCACCTATATCTAAAGTACGTACAACAACACGTTTACCGTCCATTGCTTCTAATACTTCTTTATAAGCTTCAAATTGTTCTTCTTCTGTAGGCATTTGGTCACGACCCATATATAAAAACTCAGTTCTATATAAGCCGATACCTTGTGCACCATTTTCAATAACACCTGGCAAATCATTAGGTGTACCAATATTTGCAGCAAGCTCTGCGTGAACACCATCAACTGTAACAGTATCAGCATCACGTAGTTTTTGTAATTCTTTCTTGTCAGCAAAATAACACTCACGTTTATCTTGATAAGCGATTAACTCATCTTCAGTTGGATTAACGATTACATCACCATTTAATCCATCTACGATAATCATGTCGCCTTGTTTAACTTCTTGAGTAATTGATTTTGTACCAACAATTGCTGGAATTTCTAAAGAACGACTCATAATTGCAGAGTGACTTGTTCTTCCGCCAATGTTTGTAGCAAAACCTTGTACGAATTCTTTATTTAATTGAGCAGTATCAGATGGCGTTAAGTCATTCCCTACAATAACAACGCTTTCATCAATCATACTCGGATTCGGTAATTCTACACCTAAAATATGTGATAACACACGTTTAGAAACGTCGCGAATATCAGCCGCACGTTCTTTCATGTATTCGTTATCCATAGATTCAAAAATTGTAACAAATTGTGTTGTTACATCCGTTAATGCTGTAGCAGCATTAGCGTTTTCATTTTTAATCTTATCTTGGATTGGTTGAATTAATTCAGGGTCATCTAAAACTAATAAATGTGCATCAAAGATAGCAGCTTTATCAGCACCTAGTTGAACCTCTGCATTATTTCTAATTTTAGTTAACTCAACTTTAGAAGCTTCGATAGCGCTATTGAACTTTGCAACTTCTCCTTCAACATCAGTGACTTTTTCATTTTTGTCGAATGTTAAGTCTGGCTCAACTAATAAATAAGCTTTAGCAATTGCGACACCATCAGATGCAGCAATACCTTTAATTAATTTAGACATGATTATTTAGTCAATCCTTCTTTTGATAAGACGTCACTGATTGCTTGAATGGCGTCAGATTCATCACTACCGTCAGCATAAATTGTAATTTCAGCATCTTTACCAACACCAAGGCTCATAACACCCATGATTGATTTTAAGTTTACTTTCTTACCGTTATATTCTAATTGAATATCAGAATCGAATTTTGAAGCTGTTTGTACTAACATTGTTGCTGGTCTAGCGTGAATACCAGTCTCGTCGATGATTACATATGAATTTTGTTCCATAATTACATTTCTCCTTCGTATAGTTAGAATCTTCAATATTATTACAATACTAACTTAGTTTTATACATTAACTTTACCAAAACCATGCTTTAAATTCAATTCGTTTAAAACCGGTTTCAGTAAAATTTGCAAATTGCAAAACTATTATAGCACCTACATGACATTTTTAATAACATTTTCGCATTTTTGAATGTGATCTTTTCCAATTTTATTCATAAAATAGTAACTAATAGATGCAGACACAGCTTGTCCTACAACAGGAAACCATTTTGTTTGTTTTGCAGCAGTACGTTTAGCTACATCTCTAATAACTATTTTTAAAAATGCACTTGAAATTCTTTTACCAATAAATTGACTACCTTGAATTGCTGCTGCAGACATAATTCTTTCTTTCACATCATCCCCAAGGCTATTAACTTGCTTATGATCTAATCCGTATATTTTATTTACATCTTCGATAATATCTTTCATTAATTTTAAATCAACACCAAAATCTAAACCCGGAATTGGAACAACGCTCATTGTTGATGACATTAAAGACTTTCTCTTTACAATTGCTTCAGCACGTTGTCGTCTTTCTCTCAATTCTTGAATCGTCGTTGGCATTGCACCTTTTCCGTCAACATTTTCTATTTTAAAGACTGAATTACCAATTTTATTTGTTAAATTTGATGTTAAATTGTTTTTGAATCCCATAATATTATCACCCTTCTTTTTCTCAATAAGTTACTATACCCCTTTTTATCAAATTAATGTCTAATATTTACAAAAACAGCTTTTAAATATTTAGATGGCTTATAATGTGGATGCGTTTTAAAATCTTTTGGTAAACCCATAACTTCAGTTAATTCATAATCAACGCCACTCTCTTCAAGCGTCTTTTTAATAGTATTTTTAAATTGCTTTAATGGATATACACTTGCATTTGTACATAACAATAATGTTCCTTCAGATGATAAAATATTTAAGGCGCCATTAATTAATTTGTCATAATCTTTTTGCACTGAAAATGTACGTTTTTTGTTGCGTGCAAAGCTAGGTGGATCAATCACGATCGTGTCATAACTATGTCCATGTCGTGCAGCATATTTATAGAAATCAAAAGTGTCCATGACATAAATATATTGGGATTTAGGATCAATAGCATTTAATCCAAAATTTTCTTCAGTTAAACTACGAGAACGATTAGCCAAATCTACACTTGTTGTTGAAGTTGCCTCACTTGCTGCTATTACAGAAAAAGCACCTGTATAACTAAATAAGTTTAAAACATGGCGTTCTTTGGCATATTGACCCCTTAATTTCTTGCGCACTTCTTTTTGATCTAAAAAGATACCTGTCATCAAACCATCTTCAAGGTCTACATTATAAAATGTGAAGTTTTCTTCGATAACAATTGGAAACTCAGGTGCATCGCCTTCAACAAAACCACCACTATATTCGCTGTCTTTAAATCTTACTTTTTCGTAAATAGATTTATAATCAAATACTTTTCTAACCGCTTCAAGAATGGCATATTTAAATTTATAAATACCTTTTGAGTACCATTGAATCAACAAATGACCATCGTAATTGTCGATTGTTAATCCCCCAACACCATCACCTTCAGCATTAAATAATCTAAAAGCATTTGTTCCATCTATATTAAAATAATAATCACGTTCTGCTAATGCAGTATTAAACAATTTCACAAAGAAAGCTGTGTTGATTTCTTGAGCTTTATCGTATGTTAGAACCCAACCTAATCCTTTATGTTGGCGACCAACATAAGCCGTTGCAACATATTGTGATTTATCAGTCACAATTTGAAAAATATCTCCTTCTTTTAAATGATCTTGTGAATAGATATCCTCTTCTTCAATTAAAGGATATCCATTAAAATATTTTGTTTCTTTGCCTTTGTTCAGAGTTGCTATTTTCATCTGACAACTTCCTTTCTGTGTTTCGTTGTAGTTTTATATAGATTAAATTGTTTGCCAAATTTCAATATCATCTACTTCTAATCTTAATGTTGATTTTAACAAATTAGTAATTCGAATGATATATGTTAAATTTCTACAAAGGAAATACTATATATCGTTTCGCAAATTCCATATGTCGCTTCAACTATTTACTAGTTTTCTTGATTTTACAAATGGATAACTTTTCAACTATTTTATTTGCACTAAAACTTTGTATACAATTTTCAATACTTAATTCACATCACCTGAATCAATCAAATCTAGTTACAAAAAAAGTACTATCCATAAACTTCATTGACCTGTATCTAAATAAGTTAGAGATATATCTAACTTATAGCGTACACATCAAAATGTTTAATAGATAGTACTTTTATAATGCTTTTAATTATGGTCGCTCTCGTAATTGTAACGAATAAGAAATGATGATTGCCAATAACATTAATAGTAATGTTGGCGTAATGAACACTGAAAGTAGTAGTCCATGAATCATTATATTTATAAATTCCGTTAACAATTTAAAGAATAAAATGCTCCCCATAAATAGTTGTAAATAATAAAACTTACCTTTCAAGTGGAAAGTTAACGTTGTAGCGATATATGCGATAATAATGAATAACAGAATTAGTAATGTAACCCATTCAATAACATATTGTGTCTGTGATAATTTCCAATCACCAGATACAAATAATGCATTACGATTATTAAATTCTAAAAATGTGAATAAAAAGATGACGACACCACAAAATAGTTCGACATACATTGGTTTAACCCATTTCGGTTTTCTCATCCAATCAGGAATATCGTCTTCTTGAATATCGATAATATCATTAACTTTCTTTTTGAATTTATCTCTTTTAGCTCTAATTTTATCTAAATCGACACTTCTTCTTGTCTTACGTGCATATTCTGTAGTCTTATCTTGGAGTTGTTTCAAGTGAATTTTAGTTTGATTCGTGACATTCCCTTTACTTGTTCTTGATAATTCTGGCTCCTCTTCACCTAATTCTTGCTTTGTTAAAGGTAAAGCTCGGCGCAAGAACAAGAAATTCCAAATAGCCATTTGACCAAGTAACCACATAATTATAAAGAAAGCATTGACACTTAAGATATCAATTGACTCTATTTCATTAGCATCAATTCTGCCATACAATGCAATTTGTGTAATTAAGTAACTTATACCATAACTCACAATTATCCACATGAAATGATTTTTTACATTTTCCTGATTCAATTCATCTTTATAGACGATATATCCTATATGAATTGTAAATGGAATAATGAAAATCACTGCAAAGAATCCATAAACTTGAGTCATTAATATAAGAGTAATAATAAAGTACATGATACCGATAACTAAGAAAAAGATAGAAATATCATAGTCATACTTAATAGTTCTAAGTAATGTATGACCAATCAACATAACTAAAATACCGAATATAATTATCACAATTGCACTAACTATAGGGAAATTACCTATAAATCGACTCATTACTTTAATAATTTCACTGAAAAATGCATTCAGAAATTCCCACACATTATGAACATGTGTATCAACTTTTTTACCACCATTTAATTGTTTAATTAATGGCAAGTTAATTAAAATAATGAGACCAGTGAAGAGTGAAACGATACCGATTAAATAGCTAAAAATAATTTCGGCGTGTTTCCTAAGAAAAGACATTATGTTCACCTCAAAATCATTATATATTAATCTAATGTTGTTGTCTTTAGATAAATGAATAAATAGTGCTATAGACTTAGAAAAGTTTAACGAAAGTACAACCGGGTAAGATTTATATATAAATAATTATCCAATTTGGGAGGAATTAATCATGTCTAATGAAAATCAAAATAAAAAAGCAGCAGAAAAAGCTAAAGAAGTTGAAGAAAAATTAAAAGATAAAAAAGAAGAAAAAACAGAAGATATTAATCAAACAAAACAAGATATCCAAGATACACTAAATTAATTTAAATCCCCTTACAACTTTTAGTTGTTAGGGGATTTTATGCATGTGCTCGGCGCATGTGT
>NZ_JACYHC010001170.1:0-664 GCF_017152085.1 Staphylococcus sp. EG-SA-2 | reverse complement strand
ACTCGCACAACAAGGTTTTATTTTTTCTAACGGTTTGAATGGTCCAAAAGCAAGATTAAAATTATTAGTTGCGTTAAGCAACAATTTAGATAAAGCTGAAATCAAATCATATTTTGAATTATAATGAATACGTAACATAAAAAGGTCTATGTACAATAATTAGTCATCAACCTCATTTGACATATCATGAATGTCAGTCGTTGTAAAACTAAGTTATTTAGTACATAGACCTTTATTTTTATGATTCTAACGGCGTTTGTTTCTTAGCTAGCATGTTTTGAGCAATAATGCCACCGTGGAATTTACCATTTTCAATAAAAATGGTATTCGCATCGTTCCCTGCAGCAATTACACCTGCAATATAGCAATTTTCGATATTTGTTTCGTATGTTTCTTTATTATACATAGGCGCTGTTCCAAATTCATTTGTATTAATTTGAATGCCTACAGATTTTAAAAATTCATAATCGGGATGATAACCAATCATCGCAAATACATAATCATTGTGTATTGTTTTACTTTCACCATTTACTTCACAAGTCACAGTATCTTCAGTTATTTGGGTAACATTAGCATTAAATTCCATGTCAATTTTTTCATGATTTACTAATGCTGTGAAATTTGGAAGTATCCACGGTTTAATTGAAGGCGAATAATCTCCACC
>NZ_JACYHC010001169.1:0-664 GCF_017152085.1 Staphylococcus sp. EG-SA-2 | reverse complement strand
ACTCGCACAACAAGGTTTTATTTTTTCTAACGGTTTGAATGGTCCAAAAGCAAGATTAAAATTATTAGTTGCGTTAAGCAACAATTTAGATAAAGCTGAAATCAAATCATATTTTGAATTATAATGATTACGTAACATAAAAAGGTCTATGTACAATCATTAGTCATCAACCTCATTTGACATATCATGAATGTCAGTCGTTGTATAACTAAGATATTTAGTACATAGACCTTTATTTTTATGATTCTAACGGCGTTTGTTTCTTAGCTAGCATGCTTTGAGCAATAATGCCACCGTGGAATTTACCATTTTCAATAAAAATGGTATTCGCATCATTCCCTGCAGCAATCACACCTGCAATGTAGCAATTTTCGATATTTGTTTCGTATGTCTCTTTATTATACATAGGCGCTGTTCCAAATTCATTTGTATTAATTTGAATACCTACAGATTTTAAAAATTCATAATCGGGATGATAACCAATCATCGCAAAAACATAATCATTGTGTATCGTTTTACTTTCACCATTTACTTCATAAGTCACAGTATCTTCAGTTATTTGGGTAACATTAGCATTAAATTCCATGTCAATTTTTTCATGATTTACTAATGCTGTGAAATTTGGAAGTATCCACGGTTTAATTGAAGGCGAATAATCTCCACC
>NZ_JACYHC010001168.1:0-665 GCF_017152085.1 Staphylococcus sp. EG-SA-2 | reverse complement strand
GCTTCAGTTTTAGCGCGTTGTAAGTTCGCGTCACCGTTCAAAGCATTTTCAGTAGACGTTACACTTTGAATTGCTTGTTCAACAGCTTGCTTATCTTTATTCGTACCATGATCTTTATTTAAGTAAGATTCAGCTTGTGTGATGGCATTATCAAATGCTGTTTTCTTAGTTGGATCTGCGTCAATGTAGTTTTCGCTCGCTTTAGTTTGATCTTTATTTGCGATTGCTGACTCTAATCGTTGCATTGCACCATCTAAGTCTTGTGCTTTCGTTTTAACACTATTTACACCGTTGACTGTTGTTGCACCTTCGATTTGTGATGTTAAATCTTGTTTTTGTGCATTATTTAAGTGTGTTAATGTACCTAAGTTTGCTTTCGCATCTGATTTTGCTTGTCTTACATTTGCATCACCGTTTAAAGCATTCTTAGCAGTCGTTACTTGATTTAATGCAGCTTCAACTTGTGCTTTTGTCATATTTTGACCGTTTGCTTTATCTAAAATACCTTGAGCATTCGTAACAGCATTTGTGTAAGCATCTTTCTTACCTTGGTCAGCATCTGTAAAGTTCACTTGTTGTTTAACAGTGTTTTGGTCATTAATACCATTTTGAAGTTGACCCATTGCTGTATTTAATTCATTAGCAGTATTTTGTGCAGCAGTTAC
>NZ_JACYHC010001167.1:0-665 GCF_017152085.1 Staphylococcus sp. EG-SA-2 | reverse complement strand
TGTTTGGAAATTTGGCAATTGCTGTAAAGCTTGAGTTTTATTTCCATTAAACGGATAAATTTGACGTGCAACCGGCGCGGCATTTTGTCCATAATATGGTGCAACGTAACTTGATTTTTGATTATTACTTGATTGGTTATTATTTGTTTGGTTTTGGTCATTGTTTGTTGCATTTGAATTAGATTGTTGCTGGTTATCGTTTGCACTATTATCTTTATTATCTTTGTTTACGTCTTTACTATCATCTTTATTGTCTTTCTTATCTTTAGATGAATCATTTGTTTTTTTATCTTGTTGTTCAGTTTTCGCTTTATCATCTTTTTCTTTATTACTGTCTTTTTGTTGGTCACTATCTTGACCACATGCAGCTAAAAATAATGATAATGCTAGTAACCCTGTAACTAATCTTTTCATACATATCTCCTCCTATAATTCGATATTCATTGAATAAGCTTGAAATACATATCTACCATGTGTATCATTTCATGGCTTGTTACCAAAGACGTCAACATTAATATGATTTGAATTATCACAATACCCATAACTACAATCTAAGGTTCTTTTTATTATACCCTAATTTTTGTTCATTATTATTTAATTTTTGTGAATTTTATGTTTTCTATAAATTTAATTATTTTACTTTAACAATTCATTACGCATTTAGC
>NZ_JACYHC010001166.1:0-665 GCF_017152085.1 Staphylococcus sp. EG-SA-2 | reverse complement strand
TGTTTGGAAATTTGGCAATTGCTGTAAAGCTTGAGTTTTATTTCCATTAAACGGATAAATTTGACGTGCAACCGGCGCGGCATTTTGTCCATAATATGGTGCAACGTAACTTGATTTTTGATTATTATTCGCTTGGTTATTATTTGTTTGGTTTTGGTCATTGTTTGTTGCATTTGAATTAGATTGTTGCTGGTTATCGTTTGCACTATTATCTTTATTATCTTTGTTTACGTCTTTACTATCATCTTTATTATCTTTCTTATCTTTAGATGAATCATTTGTTTTTTTATCTTGTTGTTCAGTTTTCGCTTTATCATCTTTTTCTTTATTACCGTCTTTTTGTTGGTCACTATCTTGACCACATGCAGCTAAAAATAATGATAATGCTAGTAACCCTGTAACTAATCTTTTCATACATATCTCCTCCTATAATTCGATATTCATTGAATAATCTTGAAATACATATCTACCATGTGTATCTTTTCATGGCTTGTTACCAAAGACGTCAACATTAATATGATCTGAATTATCACAATATCCATAACTACAATCTAAGGTTCTTTTTATTATACCCTAATTTTTGTTCATTATTATTTAATTTTTGTGAATTTTATGTTTTCTATAAATTTAATTATTTTACTTTAACAATTCATTACGCATTTAGC
>NZ_JACYHC010001165.1:0-666 GCF_017152085.1 Staphylococcus sp. EG-SA-2 | reverse complement strand
TAAGAACTCCTGTTCCAATTAACATTGGTTTCTTGCATCCGAGTGTTTGAAGTAACTTTTCACCAACACGAATCATAATTAGTACCATTACTAAATAAGTGATTGATAAACTTCCTGCTTGCAATGAAGAATATCCTAAACCTCTTTGAACAAATGTGTTGGCTACTATTAATGTTCCTGCAACACCATTTAACAAAAAGTTTGAAGCTGTTGCACCTGTGTAAGCTTTATTTTTAAATAATTTAAAATCGATTAAAGGATTTGTAGCACGCTTTTCAAGAACTATAAATAAACTAAAAGATCCAATTGTAATTGCTAATAAAGTGATAAAAAGAAGTGAGCTAACACCTAATTCTGATCCTTTAGTAATTAAAATATTTAAACTGAGAAGCATAATGACTAAAAGAACCAGACCTTTAATGTCAAATTTATTTAGAGAAATCGATTTAGATTTAGTTTCAGGTGTGCCTTTAATAAGAAAAAGCGCAATTAATGAAATTATAATTGATAGGATGAAAATCCAACGCCAACCTAAAAGCGTTGCAACTGCACCTCCAAAAAATGAACAAACACCAGAGCCGCCCCATGAGCCAATTGACCAATAACTTAAAGCGCGTTGTCTATCTTTCCCAATGTAATATGACTTAATAATAGACAAAGTTGCAG
>NZ_JACYHC010001164.1:0-666 GCF_017152085.1 Staphylococcus sp. EG-SA-2 | reverse complement strand
ATTAGCATTTAACTCTGATTTCGCGAATACATTTTGCTCATACCCTCTTGTAAAATCTTTAGATTTATCAATTTCATCTGCATATGCTTTGTTCGACATACCCAATGCCAAAAACATACCTATTGAAATTGACAAAATTCCAATACTAACTTTTCTAATTGAATAGCGTACTTTACTTTGTTGTTTATTCATGATGAAACACTCCTTACAATAATATACAAACATTATAACATAGTGCGCTATATATTTTAATTAAAATTTTCTTTGTTTTGTAAAGCTATTGTAGGAGGTAAAATAATTAACTTGTCTTTCCAAAATATGAAAAGTGTACTAAAATTCATCGCACGACAAATAGCCCATTTCCAATACTTTTATAAAGTATGGAATGGGCTATAGCCATTTATATCATCTTTTAACTTTATTTATTAACAGTTAATAATGCTTCATAAATACCTGCTTCTTTAGCAGCTTCAATTAATGTTGAACCAATTTCTGAAGGTGTTGCCGCTGTTTTCACACCACAACTATTTAATGTTTTAATTTTCTCTTCAGCAGTACCTTTACCACCTGAAATGATTGCACCAGCATGTCCCATACGTTTTCCAGGAGGTGCTGTTTGTCCACCGATAAAGCCTACAACTGGTTTTGTCATATTCGCTTTAATCC
>NZ_JACYHC010001163.1:0-666 GCF_017152085.1 Staphylococcus sp. EG-SA-2 | reverse complement strand
TAAGAACTCCTGTTCCAATTAACATTGGTTTCTTGCATCCGAGTGTTTGAAGTAACTTTTCACCAACACGAATCATAATTAGTACCATTACTAAATAAGTGATTGATAAACTTCCTGCTTGCAATGAGGAATATCCTAAACCTCTTTGAACAAATGTGTTGGCTACTATTAATGTTCCCGCAACACCATTTAACAAAAAGTTTGAAGCTGTTGCACCTGTATAAGCTTTATTTTTAAATAATTTAAAATCGATTAAAGGATTTGTAGCACGCTTTTCAAGAACTATAAATAAACTAAAAGATCCAATTGCAATTGCTAATAAAGTGATAAAAAGAAGTGAGGTTACACCTAATTCTGATCCTTTAGTAATTAAAATATTTAAAGTGAGGAGCATAATGACTAAAAGAACCAGACCTTTAATGTCAAATTTATTTAGAGAAATCGATTTAGATTTAGTTTCAGGTGTGCCTTTAATAAGAAACAGCGCAATTAATGAAATTATAATTGATAGGATGAAAATCCAACGCCAACCTAAAAGTGTTGCAACTGCACCTCCAAAAAATGAACAAACACCAGAGCCGCCCCATGAGCCAATTGACCAATAACTTAAAGCGCGTTGTCTATCTTTCCCAATGTAATATGACTTAATAATAGACAAAGTTGCAG
>NZ_JACYHC010001162.1:0-667 GCF_017152085.1 Staphylococcus sp. EG-SA-2 | reverse complement strand
CTCCCCATTGTGTCCCAACTACTACGATTGATGACATGTGAGCACCTCCAAGTTTTTCTCATTTAACCATTTGATATTCTACCAATATCGAGACCATAATGCAAATAAAAATCGAACATTGATTTTCGGCCTTTTTAAAAGAAAAATCATTTTAACAAATCGTCTTCAACGTCCTAAAAACCCTTTAACAGAGGCGTTGACAGTACTAATTTATCACTTTCAATACACAAACTTAACATATATCAACCCGTTCAGAACAAAATAAAAACCGTACAATTTTATCATCTTAATGATTATTGTACGGAAAAACTTTTTTACATCATATCTGCATGTGCATAATCGATATCGGTAAATTTATTATATTGTTTCATAAAGTGTAACTTAACTGTGCCTGTTGGACCGTTACGTTGCTTAGCAATGATAATTTCAATTTCACCGTTTTCATCATTCGTTTGTGGCTCGAAACCACCATCATCGTCATCATCTTCATCGCCGCCACGGTTATAGTAATCATCACGGTATAAGAATGCAACGATATCGGCATCTTGCTCAATCGAACCAGATTCACGAATATCACTCATCATTGGACGTTTATCTTGTCGTTGTTCAACACCACGAGATAACTGACTTAATGCGATAACTGGACATTCTAATTCACGGGCTAATG
>NZ_JACYHC010001161.1:0-668 GCF_017152085.1 Staphylococcus sp. EG-SA-2 | reverse complement strand
CTCCCCATTGTGTCCCAACTACTACGATTGATGACATGTGAGCACCTCCAAGTTTTTCTCATTTAACCATTTGATATTCTACCAATATCGAGACCATAATGCAAATAAAAATCGAACATTGATTTTCAGCCTTTTTAAAAGAAAAATCATTTTAACAAATCGTCTTCAACGTCCTAAAAACCCTTTAACAGAGGCGTTGACAGTACTAATCCATCACTTTCAATACACAAACTTAACATATATCAACCCGTTCAGAACAAAATAAAAACCGTACAATTTTATCATCGCAATGATTATTGTACGGAAAAACTTTTTTTACATCATATCAGCATGTGCATAATCGATATCTGTAAATTTATTATATTGTTTCATAAAGTGTAACTTAACTGTGCCTGTTGGACCGTTACGTTGCTTAGCAATGATGATTTCTATTTCACCGTTTTCATCATTCGTTTGTGGCTCAAAACCACCATCATCGTCATCATCTTCATCGCCGCCACGGTTATAGTAATCATCACGGTATAAGAACGCAACGATATCAGCATCTTGCTCAATCGAACCAGATTCACGAATATCACTCATCATTGGACGTTTATCTTGTCGTTGTTCAACACCACGAGATAACTGACTTAATGCGATAACTGGACATTCTAATTCACGGGCTAATG
>NZ_JACYHC010001160.1:0-10011 GCF_017152085.1 Staphylococcus sp. EG-SA-2 | reverse complement strand
TTCTGGAATCACTTCATAGTTTTGTTCTTGAACCTTAGCAATCGCTTGTGCTAGTTCAAATACAGTTGGCTTTTGTAATAAATCACCAATTTGTAATCGTTTCCCAGTAGATGCCTCTATCCGATTCACCACTAACGTTGCTTTTAATGAATGGCCACCTAATTCAAAGAAATTATCATGAATACCTACTTGATTCACATGTAAAATATCTGCAAAAATTTGGCATAGCAAGTGTTCGGTATCTGTACTCGGTGCTACATAGGCATCCGTATCGACATAGTCCATGATAGGCAATGCCTTCTTATCTAATTTCCCATTAATAGTAATAGGAATTTGCTCAATATGCATGAAATTAACTGGTATCATGTACTCCGGTAAGGTCATACGTAATTGTGATTTAATCTTATTATGTGATAATGTATGCATCGCTTCATAATAAGCAACGATATACTGATCTTGATCATGATTTTGAACAATAACAACTGCTTTATTAATACCTTGTATACGCTCGAGCGCATGCTCAACCTCTGACAACTCAATCCTAAACCCTCGAATCTTAACTTGTTTGTCCTTTCGATATAAATAATCTATGTTGCCATCGGGTAACAAACGAACGATATCACCACTTCTATACATCAGCTGATTTATATTTGAATCTTTGATAAATTTATCTGCTGTCAATTCTGGCTGATTTAAATAACCTGCAGCTAACCCAAAGCCACTTGTACATAATTCTCCAGGAATACCAACGCCACACCGACGCTCGCCTTGCATGATATAAACATGAGTACCCAGAATCGGTTTACCAATAGGAATACGATTTGGAACTTTGTTAGGTATATTATACGTCGTTGTAAATGTTGTATTTTCAGTTGGTCCATAACCATTAATAATTTGAGGATGCTTCGGTTTTTGATTAAGCAAATCCACCCACTTAGCATTCAATACTTCTCCACCAATTAATAAATACTTTAACGGTACCAATACTTCTATTCGTTCACTAGCAATCTGATTAAATAATGAGGAGGTTAACCACATAGTATTAACGTCATTTTCATTGATTAATTGTTCTACCGCTATTGGATTTAATAATTGTTCTTTTTTAGCAACAATCAGCTTTCCACCATTGAGCAATGCACCATATATTTCAAATGTTGCAGCATCAAAGGCTATAGTTCCTGATAACAAAATTGTCGTCTCTTCATTTAATGGTACATAATGATTTCGATGGACCAAGCGAACAATACCTCGGTGCGGAATTAGTGTCCCTTTAGGGTTACCAGTTGTCCCCGACGTGTAAATAACATAAGCATGATCTTCTAACGTGTTACATTTAGAAAGATTATCAATATTTTTCCACGCTATCTTATTCAAATCAATGTGATTAATATTTTGTTTACCATTTTCATATAAAGCTTGGTACGTTATTACAACTTTAGGCGTTGCATCTTTTAAAATGTACTCCTGACGATCACTTGGATAGTTCGGATCAATTGGCACGTAAGCCCCACCAGCTTTCAACACACCTATCATCGCTATTATCATCTCAATACTTTTTTCAGCTATGACAGCGACACGATCATTAGGTTCAACACCATACTGGTTTCTCAAACGGTGTGCTAAATCATTCGCGCGTGCATTCAATGTTTGATATGTTATAAACACTCCGTCAAATTGCACAGCGACATGATTCGGCGTTGCTTCAACTTGTTGCTCAAATAAGGTAACAACTGTTTGCGCATCATCTATCTCAGGCAAACTTAAATTGATATCGTCATATAATTGAATATCACGTTCTGTCATCAAATTAAGTTCATCTACAGTTGTTCGTTTATTTCCATTTTCTTCAGTAATTTGCAAATAAATATTTCGAACTAAGTCACTCAGCGTCTCGATTGAGAGCAAATCATATGCTGCACTGTTATATATAATTTTGAACCCGTGTTGATGTGGAAAAATTTCAATATCCGCTAAAGATGTATGTGCATCATGTATTTGATGTACATCCTCAATAACATCATTACAACAAGACATCATATGATGATAACAATGAAAAATAGTCTCTAGTGAAAGCGAAGACTTCGCGCACTGTAATTGCGACATATTTTGCAACACACATTTATTAAAATCTGTTGTAAAACGTTGACATACATCTTTTGCATCGATTGTTAACGTTAACGGCACAATATTTCCGTGTAAATCATTTGGTAAATGTGATGGTACATGTATACCTAATGTGACATCATGTTGTTGACTCATTATATGATTAGCTAAATACACACTAACAGCCAACGATGCCATATCTATTGATGTCATATCATCAATCAAATACGTTTGATATAAAGCTTGTTCAAATGGATGCTTAATTGGAAAATAACTATCAATATGGATGTCAGAGTTATTCTCTAACCGAAAATAGTTTGAGTCTAATGCTATATGCGATGCATCTTGATTGTCTTTATCATCATTTCTATTTATATGTGCATGCTGTCGAGTATTGTTAATAACAGTATTGCCACGATATGCATTGCATAAATCATCAAGAAAAATATCAATTTGACTATCATCGAAAATGGACACATGAAAATCTAATAGTATATATGCAGCATCAGCGAACTGAAACAATTTAACTTTGAATAAAGGTGAATCATTAAAATGGTAAGTACTTAATTCTTGCTTAAAAAAAGCTTCTAAATCATAGTTTGCGGAAGAAGATGGAACTTGTTTTATCTCAATAAAAGGCAGAAATTCATGAAGTATCATTGTTAAATTGTCATCGGTAGTAACATCAAAAAAATGTCTTATAGATGCATGTTGTTGCACAATTGTCGATAATGCATACATCATTTTAGTAGCTTCAACATTTTTAGCGAGTTTAACCCAATACGCATTACGGTGTGTCGTTGATTCTGTATTATTTTTGTATATACGAAAATATTCCTGTTGAAATCTCAAATTACCCATAATCATAAAAAGTCCTTCTTTCATATCATAATACTCATTACTTACTGAAATTGCATGATGATATGATAACCGACGAAATGTTAATTAACTCGTTATGTAATGATTAATATAAAACACCATTCGCAACATATGAGCGATATATTCTACCCTAAAATACATCTTGTATCATCGTTACAATTGGTATATTTTTCAATGTAAATTACATACATCTTCGATAAATAGCACACTACAACTCGTTAATCACTTTCTGTTGTTCACATCTCATTGCAAACTCAATATTGTTGTTACAAAATATCCATGAAGCAAGTTTATATTAAACAAACAACTCGCATAAAACAATTGTTATCCTTAAATTTCAACAAATTCTTAATAAATTTATCTCTATTTTAATTACGACCAAATTAATAGGTTTTCCATATAAAAAGATGCATAAAATAAATATTTAAATAAATTCAATTTGTATTCACTTGTTTTTGTCCCCCAAATACACCAGCAACAAGCATGCTAGCACCAATTGTTAAAACGATAAACATATACAGTCCCATTTGTAATGACGTTAAGAAAACACCCAACACAATCCCTAACCTAGCTAGTGTTTCTGAAAAATGAATACCTAATGCATTAACTGCACTATATGTTCCTCTTTTAGCTTTAGGAATAATTTTAAAGCGTTGTTCTGAAACTATAGGCGAATAAATAATCTCACCTACAGTCGCAATTATCATAAAAACAACTAATAAGCCAAACTGATTAAGATAGGTTAGACCACTATAGCCAACAATATAAATCAGCAAACCAGTGATTAAAGCTTTTTTAAAATCTATTTTCAATACAACTTTCGAGATTGAATACGTGAGTAAAATGACGACGACCGTATTAATCATTAGCAAGATTGCTAACATCTTAGCACCTGTAATATCATATGAACCTATACTTATTGTTTCAAACTGATCCTTTAGTCTAATAGCAATATATGAGGAGATTGAAAATTCACCCATCATGATGATACTGAACCCCGAAATCAATAACATATAATTACGGTCTTTCAAAACTAATTTATAACTGCGAAATATATTCATTATTTGTAATTTTTGATAACGACTTGCATGCCTCTTGTCATCACTTTGCTTTACTTGATTTCGGTCTTGAGGTAACCAAATATATAAAATAAAGAGTACAATTAAAAATATACAAGCTGCTATTAAGAAAAGTAGTAACATACTGTAGCCATACATCAAGCCACCTAACAATGCCCCAATAGCTACCGATAAGTTCGTCATCCAATAGCTAATCTTGTAAATATAATGTTCCACGTCTTCGGTAATTGCATCCATAATTAATGTGTCCATAACTGGAAATTGTAATCCCCAAACGATTGTAAATATGGCATATGCAACACAAAAACCAATAATTTGCCACAATTGATGTGACCCAAATACGCCCATGAACACAAGCATTATCACCATCGTCGCTTGATAAATAAGTACTAGCAACTTTTTCGGAAAAATCTCAATAAGGTAACCAGATATAATGGACAATGGAAATTTTAGAACCACTAAACCAACAAGATATATACCGACAATTGATTGACTTAACATATCTGTTAAATATAGTGCTATAAACGGTATAAATGCTGTCGTAATAATTAGCTGTAAAAAATTGCTAATCAATCGTACTTTCAAAGTCGTACTTAAGCGTTTCATTAATAACTACACCCCTATCCACATATATACACACTACCATTTACATAAAATCTATTATTAGATTATACGTTGAAACAAAGAATTTTTAGTTATACAAAGTTATTTAACAAACAAATGCATCGATTTTACAATGCATCTTGCATATAATGCCTCAAAAAAATTAGCACTATATGACTATATATTATTCCAAATGAATGAAATTTATCAATAATTGCGTAAGTGAACACATATGTGCGTAAATGTTAAATCATTGTCCTAACATAGCCGTGACTATACTTAGATGTAATCATAAAAAAACTACTGCCATCTTTACAACAGCAGTAGTGCTTATATGATTCATTTATATAAAATTGAAAGCGTTAATCGCTAGCCCAGCATCCTTATTCTATTTAGCTGTATAACTTTTACTAGCAATACGACCACTTGCAACAATAATATCTTTATCTTGGAAAGGTTCATGATTGAAGAAACGCTCTAAAATATCTTTAACTCCATCTTCAATGCGTTTTTGTGCTTCTAAAGTCATACCTGAATAGTGAACCGTCATAGCATTTCTAGGCATTGTTCTCCATGGATGATCAGCAGGTGCAGGTTGTGGATACCAAACATCACCAGCATATCCTTGTAAATGCTCGGATGCTAACGCTTCAACTAACGCATCGCGATTTACAATTTTACCACGTGCAGTATTCACTAAATAACTGTGTTTTTTCATACGACTTAAAACATCTTTATCAAATAAGTTATCAGTTTCTGGTGTTAATGGTGCATGAATTGTAATCGCATCACTTGATGAAACAAGTTCATCAAAGCTTACAAATTTAGACAATTTATGGTCTTGTTGATTGATTGGATCATAGTGTTGTAATGTTACATTAAATGGCGCTAATCTTTCAGCAACAAGTTGTCCAATTCGACCAAATCCAAAAATACCAATTGTTTTGTGTTGTAATTCATGCGCATGATTACCTACTTGAGACAAGTTCCATTCACCTTCTACTGATTGACGATGACCTTCTTCATAGTTTCTAAGAAGTATTAATAAATCCATAACCGCATGTTCTGCCACACTAACTGTATTACTTCCTGTAACTTCAACGACACCAATATTGTGTTCACTTGCTGCCGCTAAATCTACATGGTCAGATCCTACACCTGCTGTAATTGCTAATTTCAAGTTCGGTGCTTTTTCAATACGTTCACGAGTCATATATGCAGGATAAAATGGCGCACTAATAATCACATCCATATCTGGTAAATGTTTATCTAAGTCTTCACCATTATCTGCTAATATAATGAACTCATGTCCTCTTTCCTCTAAAAATGTTTTTAATCCTATTGCTTTTTTAGTATTAAGTAATTGATTTTCTTGACCTTCTACTGCTTCTGGAAATAATGCTACGATTTTCATATCCATCTCTCCTAAATGATAAATTTTGACTTCCTTAAAGTACGTGTTGCATGTTGCTTGTTTTAAAAATATGACAAAAAAAACGGCACCGTTTGACATACCACCCCCTTGAATTATTGTTAAATTCAAAGCGAAGTTAGCAAACAGCACCGTGTACCTTACACCAGCAACACTTATTCTATTGACTTATCGAAAACAAATATTGAAATGACTTCATCATCATTCAAATCAATATCTGTAAATAATTTTACAAACTTAGCGCCTACAAGACTTTCCATCTCATTTACATCTATTTCTTTATACATCTGTTTAATCTTCTCTGTGCGTGTATAATGGAGCATTGATTCATTGCGTTTGTCGTTTAGGTAAAAACTCTCAACTTTACTCAAAACACCTGTCATATGTGCAATCGCCCAATTATCTTTAAACGACACTCGAATACTATTGGGTCCTTTACCCACGTATTCTTTACGATAAGATCTTACTAGATTCGAGAATTGTTGTTCTTTAGTATGCGTATCTATAGTATTCACCTTCTTTAAAATAAGAAGTTCATTAATTGTTCACATTTTCATTATACACCTTATTAACACTTTTTCAATGATAACGATTATTATTATTACGAAATGTATATTTTCCTAGTTAAAAGGATATAACAAATTAACAGAAAATGTTTATAAACTAAGATTTATATTATTTTAAAAAATGTTTCAACAAACGCATCTAAACAAAAAATCAGCTTATCACACTTACCCCTTCAACTCTGCTTCAAGTTTACCTAAATGTCTTAATGTCGGCGTTAATGCTGCGAAGAAGAATCCTTCTTTTAACTTGCGAACTTGTGGCGAATATGGTGTGTACGCTCTTGAACCACCATTGACGACAGAAGCTTGATTTACATCTAACAATAAATAGCCAATGTCCTTCTTCAATGATATTAATTCACTTAAATGTGAAGTTAAGTTACCGTCATCTAATATTGCATAATATTCCTCTCTAAGTTGACGATAACGTTTTTTAAAAGCTTCAACATCATACTCTAAATATTGATTTATTCCGTTTTGCGCATTTGAAAATGCATCAATTAACTCTAAAGAACTTTTAATTGAGCCTAATCCTATTGGAATTTGGTAAGCAATAAATTGCGGGCGAATAGTTGCCGCAAACTGCTTCGCATCATGCGTGATGATTTGTGATTGTGGCACTACGACTTGATTCAATGTGATTTGATACGTTGCTGACCCGTTGACCCCTAAAAAATTGGTTTTTTCAACGAGAGTGATACCATCTTGATTGGCACGTAGAATGAACATGACAAATTCATCTGATGATTCATGTTTCGAAATCGCACCAAAATAATGGTCTTCTTGAATATTACTTACAGCTGGCATACGTCCACTGACAACCAATTGTCCATCAACATAAGTGTGTTCAAGGTTCAACTTTTCTAAATCATTAAATGACTTCATCGGATTAGACAATCCGGTAGCACCTAATATTTCTCCAGATAACAATTGCTGTTGTAAGTCATTATTTAAATGTGGCTGCGTGGCATTTTCTAAATACGTTGAAAAAGCTAATTGGCACCATAAACAAAATCCTGTTGTCAAACAAGACTGCGATACAGCTTCGATTACTTCAGCATTTTTTCTCAATGCCGCCTCACCGAAATAACCATCTACAAATAATTGTTGAATAAATGTTCTCGGATAATACGTCCCTTCATCAACTTCTACTAAATGAGGATCTAATTGTTCTTTGATAAGCGTTTCTAAAGTCATCATCATCTCTCCTTATTCACCAAATCTTCTAAGTATAAACTGCTCAATATAACTAATGAATCGATCAATAATAAAACCAAATAATCCGATAAAGAATATTGCTGCTAAAACATCTTCTAAGTTCAACATATTTCGTGCATCAACGATTAAAAAACCTAATCCCGATTGTGCACCAATCATTTCACCAGAAACTAAAAATATCCAACTTGTTCCTACCGCCATATGTATCCCAGCCATGATTTGTTTAAATGCCCCGGGAAATAATATATTGCGATACAATGACCACCCAGTTAAATTTAAATTTGCCGCTATTTTTAAATATTGAGGTTCAATGTCTCTAACGCCTTTAATAGTATTGAACACAATTGGGAAAAAAGCAGCGATAAAAATAATCGCAATCGCTGGCAAACTACCAATACCAAACCATAGAACAACAAATGGTGCCCATGCTATCGGAGATATCGGTCTAATCAATTGAAATAGCGGTTCGATAGCGTTGTATAGCCAACGATTCCTTCCAAGCAAGAAGCCCAATGGAATAGCAACCAACAATGCGACAACAAAGCCCGCTACAAATCTCCATAAACTAATTGCTAAATGTTGGAAAATTTCTCCAGTAACAATGAAAGTCCATATACTTTTTCCTACAAGAGCAGGACCAGGTAACAATACAGGTTGGTAATGCCCAATAATAATGACCATTTCCCAAATGCCTAAGAAAATAATAAATGTGATAATAGGTAATATAAATTTGTTATTTGTGGGACGTGTCATGAACGCGATGCCTCCTTATACAATGACGGTTCAACAAAGTCATCATATGCAGGTGGATTAAACAAATGATGTTGTTTTACCAATGTCGTAATTTCTTGATAGCCGGATGGCTTAATTGTTAAATCACCATAGGATGTCCATGCCGCTGACTGTGTTAAAACGTCACGACTTTGTTTAAAATGATGCGTCATAATGTCTACACTTTGCTTGCGATCATTCATTTTAAAGCCAGACTTTTTATAATCTTGTACAAATGCTTGCGCTACATCCTTGTGTTGATCAAGCAATTCCCCTCTCAGTACTAGCACACAGCAATACGCATCAGGTATAACGTCATCACCATGTTTCAAAGTCTTACCTTTGCCTAACTTTTCACCCAGTGCACCGAATGGTTCGGCTACAGAATACCCTGTAATTCTGTGTTCACTCAATGCGGCTGGCATTTCTGCTGGCGACATTTCATGATAGCTAAAATGCCCCGGTTTAATCTTTAATTGTTTACGTAATTCCTCAAGTAAAAGATAATGTGTTGAATAACGATGTGGTATACCAAAATGGTAATCATCGCCATTATTAAATTCATTTAAGTGCATACCTTTTTGTCCCATAATGACATTGCCTTCATGATGGCCCAATGCCACAGCCTTTATATTTGAGCCCTTCTGTTTTGATTTCATCGCTAGCTCTATTAAAGTTGATGCACCATCAATACGACCACTGTTTAATGCGTCCATTAAATCTGGCCAATTATTGAATTTAACTAATTCTAGTTTATATTTCGGATGATTGTATTGTGATAATAATTTTTTAGTCATCATCAAATTAGCTGAATGTGTAATCGGCAAATATCCAATTTTAATCACTTGCTGATTTTGGGCATTTTTAGACGGTTCTTTAGACGTCCTTTGCCAATCACATCCTGTAATTATAAAGATTCCAATGATGACGATTATGCTTAACCTTTTCATCGTCACTCACTCCTTATAAATAATATTCAGGTTCAACTTGATGATGATTCAATGCAAATGTTTCCATAATTTCATTACGAATCTTAAGTAGGTGGCTATCATTACGACTGCGTGGATGTGATGCTGTAATTTCATATTGAGAAATAATATTGCACCCTTCACCTAACAGAACAATGCGGTCGGAAAGATAAATAGCTTCATCAATGTCATGCGTCACTAAAATAATAGTTGATTGCGTTTTATGTTTTAGTTGCACTAGTTGATCCTGAAGTTTATAACGTGTAAATGCATCTAATGCACCTAATGGCTCATCCATCAATATAACGTTAGGCTTATGCACATGCGCTCGACATAGTGCCACACGTTGTTTCATACCCCCGGACAGTTGCTCGGGAAAATGCTTTCCCCTG
>NZ_JACYHC010001159.1:0-668 GCF_017152085.1 Staphylococcus sp. EG-SA-2 | reverse complement strand
GTGAGTGGTGGGCTTCGAACAATGCAAATCACAATAGCTGTTGAGGATTTGATTACAATAACTAAAGGCAAAATTGGAGCAGTTATCCATGAATGATTAATAACAACAAAAAGTATGGGGCAAGATTAGGAGTGTGGCAGAGATGAAATTTTTATAAAATTCATTTCTGCCACACTCCTTTTTGATTGAATTAGCATTTTACGATCATAAACAGTCATTATAATTGAGTATTTGAACATAAAAATGTAATTTTATCGTCACAATTTGGGTGTTTGTGATTGTTTTTGGTAATTTATGATTGAAAAGTGAAAGCGTACTCATTATAATACAAAGTGAGATGGGGTGATGATGATAATTACTGAAAAAAGACACGAGTTAATATTAGAAGAACTTTCGCACAAAGATTTTTTGACTTTACAAGAATTAATAGATCGAACTGGTTGCAGTGCTTCAACAATACGAAGAGATTTATCTAAACTACAACAATTAGGGAAATTGCAACGTGTGCATGGTGGTGCAATGTTAAAAGAAAATCGTATGATTGAGGCGAATTTAACTGAAAAATTAGCAACGAATCTTGATGAAAAGAAAATGATTGCTAAAATAGCAGCTAATCAAATCAACGATAATGAATGCTTATTTATCGATGCTGGTTCATCTACATTGGA
>NZ_JACYHC010001158.1:0-668 GCF_017152085.1 Staphylococcus sp. EG-SA-2 | reverse complement strand
CCTAAAACCAACAAAATATAAAGTAAGTAATGTGGCCATTCAAATCTTAACCATATAAAATAAAAAATGACATACACAGCTACACTCAATATAAATTCTAAGCCATTCGTAATGTAATAATACAACAATGCTGACTTAGGACTCTTAGACAACTTAGTATAATCTGACATATACCCCTCTCCCCAAATAAAAAATTATACGGATTTATAATCTATTTCATTTTATTTTTATATGTTGCTAATTATAGCATATGGAATATTTCATGCTAATTTATTCTTCCTAAAGGTACATCTAAAAATTTAGTTAAGCAGAAAGTGCTTGAATCGCTAAAAAGACACCATGTTATAATTTTATCAACATGATGCCTTTCATCTATAATCAATCTTTCATCTTATCAAGAGCAATATTTAGTTCAAGCACATTCACATAATCATTTGTTAACACACCACGCTGCTTACGATGTTGAATCAAGTCGGCCACTCTTGAAGTAGATATATGACGAGCATCAGCAATACGAGGTGCTTGCTTCAATGCATTTTCAACCGTAATATGCGGATCTAAGCCCGACCCAGAACTTGTTGCAGCATCTATTGTTACATTTGAATTCCCAAATTTAACATGATGTTTCATGCGTGCTATTAATTCGGTGTTTCCATTCGATTCATTAC
>NZ_JACYHC010001157.1:0-668 GCF_017152085.1 Staphylococcus sp. EG-SA-2 | reverse complement strand
GTGAGTGGTGGGCTTCGAACAATGCAAATCACAATAGCTGTTGAGGATTTGATTACAATAACTAAAGGCAAAATTGGAGCAGTTATCCATGAATGATTAATAACAACAAAAAGTATGGGGCAAGATTCGGAGTGTGACAGAGATGAAATTTTTATAAAATTCATTTCTGCCACACTCCTTTTTGATTGAATTAGCATTTTACGATCATAAACAGTCATTACAAATGAGTATTTGAACATAAAAATGTAATTTTATCGTCACAATTTGATTGTTTGTGATTGTTTTTGGTAATTTATGATTGAAAAGTGAAAGCGTACTCATTATAATACAGAGTGAGATGGGGTGATGATGATAATTACAGAAAAAAGACACGAGTTAATATTAGAAGAACTTTCGCACAAAGATTTTTTGACTTTACAAGAACTAATAGATCGAACTGGATGCAGTGCTTCAACAATACGAAGAGATTTATCTAAACTACAACAATTAGGGAAATTGCAACGTGTGCATGGTGGTGCAATGTTAAAAGAAAATCGTATGGTTGAGGCGAATTTAACTGAAAAATTAGCAACGAATCTTGATGAAAAGAAAATGATTGCTAAAATAGCAGCTAATCAAATCAACGATAATGAATGCTTATTTATCGATGCTGGTTCATCTACATTGGA
>NZ_JACYHC010001156.1:0-669 GCF_017152085.1 Staphylococcus sp. EG-SA-2 | reverse complement strand
TTACATTTTAAGTAATATCTAAATCAAACAAGTATGACTTAGCATTACGATTTTCATTGAAAAAAGCAACCATTATGTAAGTATCATACTCACACAATGATTGCTTAATTTTTTAGACTGCGGGCACCCTTCTATAACTACAAATCATATAGGCTACGTTCCCCATCAGGTAACTGATCGATAAACGGTTTTGGATCTTCTGCATATGCATTACCTACGCCACCCTTCATTCTTTGAAAATGTAAATGTGCGCCTGTCGTTTGTTTACCTGTATTGCCTGAATATGCAATAATATCACCTGCTTTGACTCGATCACCTACTTTGACATTATATTTGTCTAAGTGTAGATACCACTGGTGATATTCTCCATTGTCTTCGGCAATCTGTAATACCTTGCCGCCCAATTCATTATTAAAGATACGTGTTACTTTACCATTCGTCGGCGCTTTAATTGGTGTACCTTTTGGCAATGCAAAATCAATGCCATAATGCTTACCATCAAATGGTGAATGTTGATATTTACCAAAAGTCTCAGTAATCCGACTCCCTCTAAAAAAGTCTTCCCATTTTGAGTGTCCTTGTCCTTTATGATTTTGTGTCAATTTATCGGTATATTGGTTAAACCATTTTTGAATGTCATCTATATAAATAATCGTAAATAATAGTGAA
>NZ_JACYHC010001155.1:0-669 GCF_017152085.1 Staphylococcus sp. EG-SA-2 | reverse complement strand
ATAAATTGGGAGCAGCATCAGTATTCTTAGGAACAATGATCGTTGTTGGGATGGGACAAGATAAAGAAGCTGCAGCATCAGAACAAAAGACAACTACAGTAGAAGAAAATGGGAATTCAGCTACTGATAATAAAACAAGTGAAACACAAACAACTGCTACTAACGTTAATCATATAGAAGAAACTCAATCATATAACGCAACAGTAACAGAACAACCGTCAAACGCAACACAAGTAACAACTGAAGAAGCACCAAAAGCAGTACAAGCACCACAAACTGCACAACCAGCAAATGTAGAAACAGTTAAAGAAGAAGAGAAACCTCAAGTTAAGGAAACGACACAACCTCAAGACAATAGCGGAAATCAAAGACAAGTAGATTTAACACCTAAAAAGGTTACACAAAATCAAGGGACAGAAACACAAGTTGAAGTGGCACAGCCAAGAACGGCATCAGAAAGTAAGCCACGTGTGACAAGATCAGCAGATGTAGCGGAAGCTAAGGAAGCTAGTGACGTTTCAGAAGTTAAAGGCACAGATGTTACAAGTAAAGTTACAGTAGAAAGTGGTTCTATTGAGGCACCTCAAGGAAATAAAGTAGAGCCACATGCTGGTCAACGTGTCGTATTGAAATACAAATTGAAATTCGCAGATGGATTAAAAAGAGGAG
>NZ_JACYHC010001154.1:0-669 GCF_017152085.1 Staphylococcus sp. EG-SA-2 | reverse complement strand
TTACATTTTAAGTAATATCTAAATCAAACAAGTATGACTTAGCATTACGATTTTCATTGAAAAAAGCAACCATTATGTAAGTATCATACTCACACAATGATTGCTTAATTTTTTAGACTGCGGGCACTCTTCTATAACTACAAATCATATAGGCTACGTTCCCCATCAGGTAACTGCTCGATAAACGGTTTAGGATCTTCTGCATATGCATTACCTACGCCACCCTTCATTCTTTGAAAATGTAAATGTGCGCCTGTCGTTTGTTTACCTGTATTGCCTGAATATGCAATAATATCACCTGCTTTAACTCGATCACCTACTTTGACATTATATTTGTCTAAGTGTAGATACCACTGGTGATATTCTCCATTGTCTTCGGCAATCTGTAATACCTTGCCGCCTAATTCATTATTAAAGATACGTGTTACTTTACCATTCGTCGGCGCTTTAATTGGTGTACCTTTTGGCAATGCAAAATCAATGCCATAATGCTTACCATCAAATGGTGAATGTTGATATTTGCCAAAAGTCTCAGTAATCCTACTCCCTCTAAAAAAGTCTTCCCATTTTGAGTGTCCTTGTCCTTTATGATTTTGTGTCAATTTATCGGTATATTGGTTAAACCATTTTTGAATGTCATCTATATAAATAATCGTAAATAATAGTGAA
>NZ_JACYHC010001153.1:0-670 GCF_017152085.1 Staphylococcus sp. EG-SA-2 | reverse complement strand
CGTGATGAATTAAGCTATCATAAGAAAAAAGAATGTGATTGGAAATTACTCAATCAATTAACTAAACGTGCATATACGAATCGTTTGTTTATCACTCATTTATCAAATATCATTTACTTACCTAAAAATACTCGTGTTAACTTTTCAGGTGACGAAAAAATGGCATTGCTAAAAATTAGTAGTAGCATCAAAGATATATTTTATGATGGTTCTTTTAAGAGAGAAGATGATTCTGTAGAAACTTTACGTTCGACAATAAAAGCACTTGAAATTAGTGGTGAAAATCAAATTAAAAGTCATATACTATACGAAGTTCTAATGATTTATCGACTGCTAGACAGCAGATATGCTTAATTTAAGTACCTTATACTAATTGGCACCATGGGAGTGGGACAGAAATGATATTTTCGTAAAATTTATTTCGTCGTCCCACCCCAACTCGCATTGCCTGTAGAATTTCTTTTCGAAATTCTCTGTGTTGGGGCCCACACCCCAACTTGCATTGTCTGTTGAAATTGGGAATCCAATTTCTCTTTGTTGGGGCCCACACCCCAACTTGCATTGTCTGTAGAAATTGGGAATCCAATTTCTCTTTGTTGGGGCCCCTGACTAGAATTGAAAAAAGCTTGTTACAAGCGCATTTTCGTTCAGTCAACTACTGCCAATATAA
>NZ_JACYHC010001152.1:0-671 GCF_017152085.1 Staphylococcus sp. EG-SA-2 | reverse complement strand
AGGGGAACTTGCGAATCGTGGAAGATGGAGGGCACTTCTTAGAAGAGGATGGCTTCGAAACATTTACAGCGTTGCAAGATCGGATGCAAGATTACATGACACGATAGGTAATGTTTGGTTGCTATGTTGTGTCAGTAGGTAGCTGCTGATTTTGAAAAAATTGTGGTAATTGAGGCGTCAAGCAATGTCTTAGGGCTACAATGTTATATTGGTAGTCGCTGACTGAAAGAATATGCGGTGTAACAAGCTTTTATAATTTCTTTTTCAGAAGGTATAGGCGTTGTAAACTTTATAACTCCTATACCTTTTTAAATGCTTTAACACTATTTATGACAACTATTAGACACTTATATGATAAAAGGGAATAAGAAGCGTTTTTTTACACAAAAAACTTTAAAAATGTCGTTGACGTATACTACAAAAATGAATATACTAATATTTGTGTTCAACAGAGAACATGTTGCTACGATATTTAAGTAATTATTTAAGAGATAACATTTAAATTAAATTCAAAAAGTTCTTGACTTTAGGTTTTTGATTATGATATATTAATTAGGTAATTCAAAATAATATTAGCGCGGGATGGAGCAGTTCGGTAGCTCGTCGGGCTCATAACCCGAAGGTCGGTGGTTCAAATCCGCCTCCCGCAATACATAGTTTTTAATTTAATA
>NZ_JACYHC010001151.1:0-676 GCF_017152085.1 Staphylococcus sp. EG-SA-2 | reverse complement strand
TTCAATTAATTGTTGATTCATATCCTTCATCTCCTTAGTTACATCATAAATGATTAATCATTATTTATATTGCCAACAACAGAGATGTTAACCATTAATTTTTTGCAATTTTAGCTTTGAATATAAAAAATCACAAATTATGTATATCAAAATTTGTGATTTGTGATCATTTTATGAACTTGGGTAACGTTTTACTTCAATTAAGTGAATCCCATTCGTAATCATTTTAATGTTTAATGCCAGTGTGTCCGTGATATCTATATCATATACTTCTAATTTCGGAAAACTCATTCGATTAACGTAATCTATAGAGTCCTTGTCCATGCCATGTATCGTATGATGTTTGCGCCAAAGATTAAATAACGCACCATTTTCTTTATCTAAGGTAAAATGTTTAATCTTATACATACCTTCTTCCAAGGCATTAATGTTCAAATGGATCATTTCCGTTGCACGCATATTCATTTGATTGTCCAACGCTAAGTACGGATTAAAATGCTTTGCATCATATAACAATATTTGAAAATTTGAATCAGTTCCCGTGACAATACATGTATCATCAGAATACAAAATATTGCTTGTTAATTTATTAAATAGCAATGCCGTGAAATAGACCGGACGTTTTCCATTATATTGATGAAACAGTTCAATAGAATTCATATAATCCCGTTCATTT
>NZ_JACYHC010001150.1:0-676 GCF_017152085.1 Staphylococcus sp. EG-SA-2 | reverse complement strand
TGACGAATTGCTTTGTCAACTTTGTCTAATAAATCTTGCTTAGATAATATCTCTTTTGAAATTTCAGTATCCTTTTCAGATGCAGCTTGGGCATCGTACGGCAAGATATTCGTTAAAATGATACTTGACGCCATCATTGTCGAACACGATAACTTTACATATAATTGAAACGGTTTCCCTCGATATTTAGCCATCAACATACTCCTTTCTCACTTACTTCCTTCAAAGAATTACATACTATTATATACCTGTTTACAAGAAATTTACACTTATCTATCTAGTTATTGTTGTTAGTAATTATCAACTTATTACTTAGCTTATATTTAAGTAAACAAAAAAGCATGACGTAATATCATATTGTCCATGTCGCTAACATCATATTACGTCAAATCTTTTAAATTAAATGATGCTTTATTTTAGACTGCTTTTTCTTTTTAGCTTTCGAGCGCCTGTTTAAAAACTTGCTCGAATTGTTCACGCGAGATTTCGTGTGCATGTGCTTTTTGTGCTAATAAAGCATCTCGAAACTGTTGTTGATCTTTCAAACTTTCTAACATTTGTATTAATTGGTCTTTACTTTCCATTGTTATCTCATCATTATGCTCAAATAAGTGCTCTGATAATGTTACTTTAGCATGGTGTGCGGTTTGACGATAACCTAAAATCAACAACTCAT
>NZ_JACYHC010001149.1:0-10090 GCF_017152085.1 Staphylococcus sp. EG-SA-2 | reverse complement strand
AGTGCAATGATAGTTTTGACATTTAGTTTCTAATTGGTCATTACTGCCGAGCAAATCTAGTAGAGTAATCATGTAAATCTTTAATGTGTCAGTTGGTTCACTAGCGGTGTTAACAATTACGGAAATTGCATTTCCGACTGAAATTTTTGAAAAAAATCAACGCACGCTACAAATAAAATTTTAAACTGTTATAAATGTGTCTCAATTTCATATGTTCATCGACGATATGAAGCGTATTATGGTAAAATGAAGAAATAATAAACTTGTTAATAAATAAAACATCACGATTTGACTAAAGCACTTTATTATTGTGTAGATAATAATTTTTTAACGAAATAAAAATGGCGACTGGTTTTAATAAATCAGCTAATGAATCACTACACCTATAAGTATGAATATAGTGATTAGAATGCTTTGTATAGTTGGATTTTGCAAAATTGATGTTAGAACCTTTAATTAAGGAGATATGGATGTATGGTTAAATTTATTCATTGTTCGGATTTACATTTAGATAGTCCTTTCAAATCTAAGAGTCATATAAGCCCTAAAATTTTTGAGGATGTTCAAAAAAGTGCTTATGAAAGTTTTAAAAACATTGTAGATATTGCATTACAACAAGATGTTGATTTTGTAATTATCGCGGGTGATTTATTTGATAGTGAAAACAGAACATTACGTGCTGAAATTTTCTTAAAACAGCAATTTGAACGTTTACAAAATGAACAAATCTTTGTTTATGTTTGTCATGGTAATCACGACCCATTATCATCAAAGATTTCATCAAACTGGCCAGATAATGTTTCTGTATTTTCAAATAAAGTTGAGACGTATGAAGCAATTACTAAATCTGGTGAAACAATTTATATTCACGGATTTAGTTATGAAAATAGAGCAAGTTATGAGAACAAGATTGATGAATATCCATCAAGTCAAGGCCAAAAAGGCATACATATTGGTGTCTTGCATGGTACGTATAGTAAATCTTCAGTTAACGAAAGATATACCGAGTTCATTTTAGAAGATTTAAACAGTAAATTGTATCATTATTGGGCTTTAGGTCATATACATGAACGTCAACAATTAAGTGATATGCCTGTAATTAACTATTCAGGTAATATTCAAGGTAGACATTTTAATGAGCAAGGTGAAAAAGGTTGCTTATTAATCGAGGGTGACCACTTAAAATTAAAGACTAAATTTTATCCTACACAGTATATTAGATTTGAAGAAGCAACTATTGAAACGGATAAGACATCTAAGCAAGGTTTATACGAGGTCATTCAAAACTTTAAAGAACAAGTGAGAGAAGAAGGAAAAGCCTTTTATCGTTTAACGCTTGTTATTAATAGTGAGACATTAATTTCACCTCAAGATTTATTACAAGTTGAAGAAATGATTACAGATTATGAAGAAAACGAAAATCAATTTGTATATATTGATGAGTTAAAAGTACAATATGCACAAAATGATGAGTCACCTTTAGTTAATGAATTTTCAGCGGAATTATTAGTCGATCAAACTGTTTTTGATAAAGCGATGTCAGATTTATATTTAAATCCAAGGGCATCTAAGTTCCTAGACGATTATGGAACATTCGACCATACAGCATTAGTTAATCGTGCTGAAGAAATATTAAAAGCTGAAATGAGAGGTGAACAAAATGATAATTAAATCACTTGAAATTTATGGTTACGGTCAATTTGTTCAACGTAAAATTGAATTTAATAAAAACTTCACTGAAATTTTTGGTGAAAATGAAGCGGGTAAATCGACGATTCAAGCATTCATCCATTCGATATTATTTGGTTTTCCAACTAAAAAGTCTAAAGAGCCAAGACTAGAACCACGTCTAGGTAACCAATACGGTGGTAAATTAGTACTTATTCTTGATGATGGCTTAGAGATTGAAGTTGAACGAATTAAAGGCAGTGCTCAAGGTGATGTGAAAGTATATTTACCTAATGGTGCTGTGCGTGATGATGCTTGGTTACAAAAGAAACTTAATTATATTTCTAAAAAGACATATCAAGGTATCTTTTCATTTGATGTACTAGGGCTTCAAGACATTCATAGAAATCTAAATGAAAAACAATTGCAAGATTATTTATTACAAGCAGGGGCTTTAGGATCAACTGAATTCACGTCAATGCGCGAAGTGATTAATCGTAAAAAAGATGAATTATATAAAAAATCAGGTAAAAATCCGATCATTAATCAACAAATTGAGCAATTAAAACAACTAGAAAGTCAAATTCGTGAAGAAGAAGCTAAGCTAGAAACATATCATCGCTTAGTAGATGATCGAGATAAATCATCACGTCGATTAGAGAATTTAAAGCATAATTTAAATCAATTATCAAAAATGCATGAAGAAAAACAAAAAGAGGTTGCTTTACATGATCATTCACAAGAATGGAAGTCTCTAGAACAACAGTTAAATATTGAGCCAATCACATTCCCAGAAAAAGGTGTGGATCGTTACGAAAAAGCGCGAGCGCATAAGCAATCGTTAGAAAGAGATATTGGTTTAAGAAATGAGCGTTTAGCTCAACTTAAAGAAGAAGCGACTCAATTAGAGCCAGTTAAACAATCTGATATTGACGCCTTCATTAGTTTGAATCAACAAGAAAATGAAATTAAAAATAAAGAATTTGAACTTACTGCAATCGAAAAGGATATTGCGAATAAACAACGTGATAAAGATGAATTGCAAGCAAATATTGGTTGGTCTGAAACGCATCATGACGTAGATAGTTCAGAGGCAATGAAAAGTTATGTCAGTGAGCAAATCAAGAATAAACAAGAACAAGCTGCATACATTAAACAATTAGAACGTAGTTTAGAAGAAAATAAAATCGAAGATAATGCGGTTCATAGCGAACTAGATTCTGTTGAAGAAAAAATAGTTCCTGAAGAGACTTTTGAAAAGAAAAAAGAATACTCACAACAAGTCATTGAATTAAACGAAAAAGAGAACTTGTATAGCAAATTGAAAGAACGTTTCGAAATTGAGCAACAAGAAAAACAAAAACGTCAAAAATTGTTACGAACAACGTTTATTCTTTTAACATTAGTAGGTATTGGTTTAACTGCCTTCTCATTTATTTCAAACAACATGTTGTTTGGTATTATTTTCGCAGTATTAACTTTAGTATTTGTTATCGGTATCATCATGTCTAAATCAAAAGAAGTAGATTATAGCGAGGCCATCACAGATGAAATCGAAGAAATTAAAGCACAACTAGCCATTTTAGATGAAAATTATGACTTAGATTTTGATCTTGATGAGCAATATCGCATTCGTGATCACTGGCAACAAGCTTTGAAAAATAAAGATATTTTAGAAGAGAAACGTCAGTATATTGAAGGTCGTTTAAATGATGCGAAAGGGCGTCATGATGAATTACAATCGACAGTTGAGAACGTTAAGGATGAATTATACTTATCATCTAAAATTTCAAATGATTTAATTGTTGATAGTATTTCTACAATGGCGAATATTAAAGCATTAGATCAACATATCAGTGATTTAAATCAACAACGCCAGCAATTGGTTCAAGAATTAGATACATTCTACAATCATGCTGAAGCTGTTACAAAATCACAATTTGTTTATTTCAACAAATTATCTTTATTCCACGATGTGCAACAATGGTTGAAATCAGCTGAAGACACGAATGAAAAATGGCGTATTAATGCTGAAAATACCAAACTTGTTACAAATGAATTAAATCATTTAAATGCTCAATTAGAAGAAAATAATAAAGAAATTACAGCACTATTCGATTTTATCAATGTTGGTACTGAAGAAGATTTTTACCAACATCATGAAGATTACCAAACTTATACTAGTAATTTGAGTCGTTTTAATGATTTAACTAAATATCTTGAGAACCAAAACTATTCTTATGAATTAAGTTCTAGTTTAAGTGAAAAAACAACTGCACAACTTGAAGAAGAAGATCATTTATTGGCTACTCAAGTTGACGAATATAATGAGCAATATCTTGAAATGCAAGCACAAGTCAGTGATTTAAGTGCACAAATCAATCACATGGAAACTGATACAACGCTTGCTAATTTAAGACATGAATATCACAGTCTTAAAAATCAACTTAATGATATCGCAAAAGATTGGGCAAGTTTAAGTTATTTACAAAGTTTAGTTGATGAACACATTAAACAAATTAAAGATAAACGTTTGCCTCAAGTTATTAATGAAGCGGTAGAAATATTGAAGCATTTAACAGATGGCAGATATACGATGATTAACTATAATGAAGATTCAATTACGGTTAAACATGTTAATGGTCAATTATATGATCCTGTTGAACTAAGTCAATCTACAAAAGAATTACTTTATGTAGCTTTACGTATCAGTTTAATTAAGGTACTAAGACCATATTATCCGTTCCCATTAATTGTTGATGATGCATTTGTTCATTTTGATAAAAAGCGTACTGAAAAAATGTTGAATTATTTACGATCATTATCAGAACACTATCAAGTACTATACTTTACATGTGTAAAAGATAATATTGTTCCATCAAAAGAAGTGATTACATTAAACAAAATAGAGGAAGGCGGGAAACGATGAGAAATATAGAGAATCTAAATCCCGGAGATTCAGTTGATCACTTTTTCTTAGTGCATAAAGCTACACAGGGTGTAACAGCACAAGGTAAAGATTATATGACATTACATTTGCAAGATAAAAGTGGTGAAATTGAAGCGAAATTTTGGACGGCTACAAAAAATGATATGGCAACAATCAAGCCTGAAGAAATTGTACATGTTAAAGGTGACATCATAAACTATCGCGGAAATAAACAGATGAAAGTCAACCAAATTAGACTAGCGACAACTGAAGATCAATTAAAAACAGAACAATTTGTAGATGGTGCACCTTTATCACCGGCAGAAATACAAGAAGAGATTTCTCATTATTTGCTAGATATTGAAAATGCTAATTTACAACGTATCACACGTCATTTATTGAAAAAATATCAAGAACGATTTTACACATATCCAGCTGCTAGTTCTCATCATCATAACTTTGCGAGTGGCTTAAGCTATCATGTATTGACGATGTTACGTATTGCAAAATCAATTTGTGACATTTATCCATTGTTAAACAAAAGTTTGTTATATAGTGGTATTATTTTGCATGATATTGGTAAAGTTAGAGAATTGAGTGGTCCTGTTGCGACGTCGTATACAGTCGAAGGTAACTTATTAGGACACATCTCGATTGCGAGTGATGAAGTAGTTGAAGCAGCTCGTGAATTGAACATTGAAGGAGAAGAAATCATGTTGTTAAGACATATGATTTTATCTCATCATGGTAAGTTAGAGTATGGTTCGCCAAAACTGCCATACTTAAAAGAAGCAGAAATTTTATGCTATATCGATAACATCGATGCTAGAATGAATATGTTTGAAAAGGCTTATAAAAAAACTGACAAGGGTCAGTTTACAGATAAAATATTTGGTCTTGAAAATCGTAGATTCTACAATCCTGAATCACTCGATTAAGAATTAAAAGATATCGGACAGATGAGTATACTGAAACATGAGCTCCTCTGTCCGATTTTTAATGCGAAAAAACCGAGCGGCCGTGGTATGATTTTTGAACCACGGTCGCTCGGTTTTGTGTTATTGGCTCATGCCGGATTGTCCGCCTTGTGCGCCACCTTGTTTAAGTTTTTCAGGGTTTAAGATTTTATCTTCGACAACTGATTTAATATCACGATCTTTAAAGTCAACATCGTATTCTTTTAATAGATCTTTGTATGCATCAGTTAATAATTTTGGATTTTTTTGTACTTTCTGATCGACTAATTTTTCTTTCAGGCTTTGTTTTTCACTGTTAAAGTCTGTTGGTTTATCAGCTTTAATAATATGATATCCAAAGCTTGATTTAACAACCTCTGATACTTCACCATCTTTAAGCTTAAATAGTGCTTTTTCAAAATCTTTATCAGTTTGTCCTTTAAGAACATAACCTAATTCGCCATCTTTTTTAGCTGAACCAGTATCCATTGATTCTTTTTTAGCGATTTCACCAAATTTACTTGGATCTTTTGAAACTTCTTTTTGAATTTCTTCAGCTTTTTGTTTCGCTTCTTTATCGTCTAAGCCTTCTTTGTCGCTTTTCTTAGATTTAACTTTAATTAAAATGTGTGAAGCTTTCTTGCTGTCTTCTTTAATTTCAGAATCAGAGATTTTAATTTTATCTGATAGTAATTCTTTATGATAAGCAGCAGTACGTAAATTTTCTTTATATTTATCGGCTGTTAAACCTTGCTGTTGAAGGGCCTTTTCAAATTTATCTTTACCGCCGTATTGCTTTTGCATTTTTTCAATTTGTTCGTCAATCTTCTTATCATTAACTTTATTTTTATATTTATCAGCTAAAATTTTATTTAACATTTCAGTAAATGATGCATTTGCAATTTGATCTTTACCGATTTTTTTCATTGTATCTGCAACTGTTACATCTCCAGCTTTAGAAGAAATTAATGTATTTTCTTTAGAGTCTGTGGCACTAGCGCCACAAGCGCCTAATAATAAAGCACTAGCTGTTACCGGAACGATTAATTTGTTTATCATCTTCATAGTTGAAACTCCTTTGTAAGTTAATCATCGTGAATATAACATAGTTTTATATTATCACCAATCAATAACCCATGACATCAGACTAGAGCATTAGGTTTAGGGGTAGAAATTGATGAAAATAAAAAAACAAGGTCTATATACATTTGATTGTAAGCTATTACATAGCCTAAAAACAAATAATAACACCTTGCTATAATTATTTTGTTATAAATGATATGGATTTTTAATTTTTTTCAAAATATTAATACCTGTACTATGTTCTTCTATATATTGTCCATAATTAGAAAATATAATTATTTTTAAATATAATAAATCTGTAATGGAAATACCGAAATTCAATGCCAATAAGAACATAAAATAATGTCCATATTGCGGGAATGAAATTGTTAGATAAACGAACATTGCAGATAAGATAATTAACGGCAATATTAAGTTAATGCAAAAATAAAATTTGTGTACAGGTTGATTGACGTAGGTATTATAGAATATAAGCCATTTTCTTTTAGTTAACTTATGAACTTTAAACGATTTTCTATATGGTAAGAAAAATAATAAATGTATACTTTTATGTAATGGATACGTCATAAATACAAGTAATAAAAAGATGAGAAAATGTCTATCTGATAATGGCGTATTAGATAAAAAATACATTACTTCATAACTAACTAAAAACATAATGATGGTTGCAACTGCACTCATAAATGCAATTCTAGGCAAACCAAATCGTGCATTGATATCAATTTGTCTTTTACATAAAAACATATCTTACGCCTCATCTCTTTTCAATATAAGTTAGATTATAACTAACTCAGGTTCAGTAATTCAATAGTAACATATCATGTTAGAAGAATTGTTATATAAGAAGAAAGGGGAGACACGTATTGTTTGATTTGAAACGCGAAAGTGGAGATTGGTAAAATTGGCTGATTGACTAGCGTAGAAGTAGAATGCAGAACAAATTTCTGCGAACACATCTTCTTGCTAATAAAGCATCACTTATGAAAAAGGCGCGTGTGACATGAGTATTTGAAAACTTGAATAATATAAAAAATGGATATGGCAGGGCATATGCAAAAGCATCTTTTGACCAACTAAGTTATACAAATGCTAAAAATATAGTGATATGTAATTATAATAAATACCAGATTAATAATTTGTGCAAGTAAGGTATATGTAATGTGTATATAAGGTTCGGCTCAATGAAAATATAAGTATGTTGTTTGTCGATAATGATATAAGTAAAGCGTAATCAAAGTGCAAGGATAACACAATGAATCCTAAGCAATGTTTTCAATCAATTCATAAATATGATTTAAGCGAAAATCACTACAAACGATGTATTCCTGTAATTTGTAAACATAAGTTCATTTGAGTTATAAAAAAGAGATGACAAGAAATATCTAATTTCTAATGTCATCTCGTTTATTTGGCATTTAATTTAAAAAAATAAATATGCTGTTACTAATAAAAATAGTTGTGATCGAGAACGTAACGTGCTACTTAGAAATTTCGTTTCCAATATCCTCGCCACGATTTTGTAAATTTTCGATGTGTGACTGTAAACGTTCAATATTAGGATTAATGTCAGATTTGAAGTTTCCAAGTAATGACTTAATTTCACCACCAATTGAACTACCAAATTCCGCACTTTCGTTTTTAATTTGAACACCATAGTTTAAAATGTCATTAAAACTTTGTTTAATCGTTTCAAATTCACGTTGTAGTTCTGATTTTGAACCAGTAGGGGCAGTACGATCGATCGTGTTGTTCTTGACACTTTTGTCGTCTCGTCCTTGAAGTGCAACTACAAAACCAGCTGCTACGCCAACACCGATACCGAATAGAATGCGTGATGCTTTCATTTATATTCTCCTCACTTTTAACATCTGTTATCTTGATAACTCATTTTGTTTAAAATTGCTAACCTTGATGTTATCACTTCAAACGCAATTGTTATAATATTAATCATATTATACCCGTTCGAGCTTAGATTAAGCATACATTTAAAATTGTGCTTGAATTTGTTCAGCAATTTGTTGTTTTGCATCGTTATCTAAAATGTCTTCATGTGTTTCCCACTTATAACCAAATCCATCAATATCATTTTCGTATCGAGGAATTAAGTGGAAATGAATATGAAATACAGATTGATCTGCAAACTCACCATTATTTTGAATAATGTTTAAACCATCAGGATTAAATGCACGCTTAATAGCATTTGCTACTTTAGGTAATGCTGCACCGATATGTTTCATTGTTTCTTCATCAGTTTCAAAGATATTAGCAGAAGCTTTTTTAGGAATTAATAACGTATGTCCTTTAGTAACTTGTGATATATCTAAAAAGGCATAGACATAATCGTCTTCATATACTTTAAAGCTAGGAATTTCTCCAGTTAAAATTTTGCCGAAAATTGTTTCTGACATGATGACTACACTCCTTTTCAACTAGTATTACCATTCATTATAACATTGTCGCTAAAAATTCGATATTAGGACATGTGTATTTAATATGAGCATTTTATAATTTTTGGTACAATATAAGTCATGGAGGTGCCTTATGACAGTTAAAGTAGAACAGCTTACAGGTGGATATGGAAAACGCCCTGTAATTAAAGATATAAATTTTGAATTAAACAAAGGCGAAATCGTTGGACTTATTGGCCTTAATGGCGCTGGTAAGAGTACAACGATTAAACATATGCTAGGATTGCTTACACCTATGGAAGGATCTCTATCAATTTCAGATATCAACATTAATGATGACATAGAGGCATATAGAAGAAAGTTATCTTATATTCCGGAATCACCGGTTATTTATGAAGAACTCACATTAGAGGAACATATAGAGATGACAGCAATGGCATATGATATTGATCGTGATGAAGCGATGAATCGAGCAATGCCATTATTAAAGACATTCCGTTTAGAAAATGAATTGAAAGTTTTTCCGAGTCATTTTTCTAAGGGGATGAAACAAAAAGTCATGATTATTTGTGCGTTTATCGTTAATCCCGAATTGTATATTATAGACGAACCATTCCTTGGACTAGATCCATTAGGAATTCAATCCATGTTAGATTTAATGGTTGAAAAGAAAAACGAAGGTAGAACCGTTCTAATGAGTACACATATTTTAGCAACAGCTGAACGTTATTGTGATCGTTTTATCATACTAGACGAAGGTGAAGTCGTTGCATTTGGAGATTTAGAAGCATTGAGACAACAAACTGGCTTACATAAACAAACATTAGACGATATATATATTCATGTGACGCAAGGTGGAGATGTACATGCATAACCAAGCGACCACATTATTTAATAAAAGATTACATGCCCTTCGTAAAGAGAAAAATTATTATAATAAGTTTATATTTAATGGTCATTTCATGGTCTTTTTACTTATTTTGCTGGGTGCATTTATTTTTGGATATGGTGAATGGTTAAAACATATTCCAACGAATATCAATTTT
>NZ_JACYHC010001148.1:0-677 GCF_017152085.1 Staphylococcus sp. EG-SA-2 | reverse complement strand
TGACGAATTGCTTTGTCAACTTTGTCTAATAAATCTTGCTTAGATAATATCTCTTTTGAAATTTCAGTATCCTTTTCAGATGCAGCTTGGGCATCGTACGGCAAGATATTCGTTAAAATGATACTTGTCGCCATCATTGTCGAACACGATAACTTTACATATAATTGAAACGGTTCCCCTCGATATTTAGCCATCAATATACTCCTTCCTCACTTACTTCCTTCAAAGAATTACATACTATTATATACCTGTTCACAAGAAATTTATACTTATCTATCTAGTTATTGTTGTTAGTAATTATCTACTTATTACTTAGCTTATATTTAAGTAAACAAAACAAGCATGACGTAATATCATATTGTCCATGTCGCTTACATCATATTACGTCAAATCTTTTATATTAAATGATGCTTTATTTTAGACTGCTTTTTCTTTTTAGCTTTCGAGCGCCTGTTTAAAAACTTGCTCGAATTGTTCACGCGAGATTTCGTGTGCATGTGCTTTTTGTGCTAATAAAGCATCTTGAAACTGTTGTTGATCTTTCAAACTCTCTAACATTTGTATTAATTGGTCTTTACTTTCCATTGTTATCTCATCATTATGCTCAAATAAGTGCTCTGATAATGTTACTTTAGCATGGTGTGCGGTTTGACGATAACCTAAAATCAACAACTCAT
>NZ_JACYHC010001147.1:0-677 GCF_017152085.1 Staphylococcus sp. EG-SA-2 | reverse complement strand
TAAACCGATTTTTGGTATGACAATATATGTGACAAATGGATTAAATACAGTCGAAACAGTTGTTCTAGCTAAAAATAATGATGGATTAAAAGATTTGTATCAACTATCATCGGAAATAAAAATGAATGCATTAGAACATGTGTCGTTTGAATTATTAAAACGATTTTCTAACAATATGATTATCATTTTTAAAAAAGTCGGTGATCAACATCGTGATATTGTACAAGTGTTTGAAACCCATAATGACACATATATGGACCACCTTAGTATTTCGATTCAAGGTAGAAAACATGTTTGGATTCAAAATGTTTGTTACCAAACACGTCAAGATGCCGATACGATTTCTGCATTAGCAGCTATTAGAGACAATACAAAATTAGACTTAATTCATGATCAAGAAGATTTTGGTGCACATTTTTTAACTGAAAAGGAAATTAATCAATTAGATATTAACCAAGAATATTTAACGCAGGTTGATGTTATAGCTCAAAAGTGTGATGCAGAATTAAAATATCATCAATCTCTACTTCCTCAATATGAGACACCTAATGATGAATCAGCTAAAAAATATTTGTGGCGTGTCTTAGTTACACAATTGAAAAAATTAGAACTTAATTATGACGTCTATTTAGAGCGATTGAAATATGAGTATAAAGTTATTACTAATATGGGTTTTG
>NZ_JACYHC010001146.1:0-678 GCF_017152085.1 Staphylococcus sp. EG-SA-2 | reverse complement strand
GTAACAATGAAGTTAATTTTCAGCAAGAAGAAATTAAAGTACCGGCTAGTATATTGAATAAATCAGTTAAAGGTATAAAATTAGAGCAAATTACAGGGCGATCAAAAGACTTTAGTTCTAAAGCTAAAGGCGATTCGGATTTGACCACATCAGATGGTGGAAAATTATTAAATGCGAACATTAGTCAATCGGTAAAGGTCAGTGACAATAACTTAAAAGATTTGAAAGATTATGTTAACAAACGTGTGTTCAAAGGTTCAGAATATCAATTAAGTGAAATTAGTTCTGGTTCTGTAAAATACGAACAAACGTATGATAATTTCCCGATTTTGAACAATAGTAAAGCGATGTTGAACTTTAATATAGAAGATAACAAAGCGACTAGTTATAAACAATCAATGATGGATGACATTAAGCCCACAGATGGTGCAGATAAGAAGCATCAAGTGATTGGTGTGAGAAAAGCAATCGAGGCATTATATTATAATCGTTACTTGAAAAAAGGTGATGAAGTCATTAATGCTAGACTTGGTTACTATTCAGTCGTGAATGAAACGAATGTTCAATTGTTACAACCAAACTGGGAAATTAAAGTGAAGCATGACGGTAAGGACAAAACGAATACTTACTATGTCGAAGCGACAAATAATAACCCTAAAATTATTAATCATTAATATG
>NZ_JACYHC010001145.1:0-678 GCF_017152085.1 Staphylococcus sp. EG-SA-2 | reverse complement strand
GTAACAATGAAGTTAATTTTCAGCAAGAAGAAATTAAAGTACCGGCTAGTATATTGAATAAATCAGTTAAAGGTATAAAATTAGAGCAAATTACAGGGCGATCAAAAGACTTTAGTTCTAAAGCTAAGGGCGATTCGGATTTGACCACATCAGATGGTGGAAAATTATTGAATGCGAACATTAGTCAATCGGTAAAGGTCAGTGACAATAACTTAAAAGATTTGAAAGATTATGTTAACAAACGTGTGTTCAAAGGTTCAGAATATCAATTAAGTGAAATTAATTCTGGTTCTGTAAAATACGAACAAACGTATGATAATTTCCCGATTTTGAACAATAGTAAAGCGATGTTGAACTTTAATATAGAAGATAACAAAGCGGCTAGTTATAAACAATCAATGATGGATGACATTAAGCCCACAGATGGTGCAGATAAGAAGCATCAAGTTATTGGAGTGAGAAAAGCAATCGAGGCATTATATTATAATCGTTACTTGAAAAAAGGTGATGAAGTCATTAATGCTAGACTCGGTTACTACTCAGTCGTGAACGAAACGAATGTTCAATTGTTACAACCAAACTGGGAAATTAAAGTGAAGCATGACGGTAAGGACAAAACGAATACTTACTATGTCGAAGCGACAAATAATAACCCTAAAATTATTAATCATTAATATG
>NZ_JACYHC010001144.1:0-681 GCF_017152085.1 Staphylococcus sp. EG-SA-2 | reverse complement strand
CGTTATATGTAGAACCAATTGCACCATCTACGCCAGAAATCGTAGCTTGAACTAACATTTCATCAAAGCCAGATAAGATTAATTTGTCTGGGAATGCTTTTCTAATACGTTCGAGTAGGAAGAAGTTTGGCGCTGTATATTTAACACCAACAATTTTTTCATGATTAAATAGCTCGCTGAATTGTTCAATAGAAATATTCACACCTGTTAAATCTGGTATTGCATAAATAATCATATTGTTCTGAGTTGCTTCGATAATATCGAAATAGTAATCTCTAATTTCTTCAAAAGTAAATGGATAGTAGAATGGTGTTACGGCAGAAAGTGCATCATAACCGAGTTCTGTGGCATATTTTCCAAGTTCAATGGCTTCATTTAAATCTAACGAACCTACTTGAGCAATCAATTTCACTTTATCCCCAACTGCCTCTTTGGCAACTTTGAAAACTTGCTTCTTCTGCTCTGTATTTAATAAAAAGTTTTCGCCTGAGCTACCATTTACATAAAGACCGTCTAATTCTTCAGTTTCAATGGCATTTTGAGCAATTTGTTTGAGTCCTTGTTCATTTACTTGACCATTTTCATCAAAAGGAACGAGTAACGCTGCATATAAACCTTTTAAATCTTTGTTCATTATGAAGTCCCTCCAAAAATCATTTGATAATATAGTTTACAGCTATA
>NZ_JACYHC010001143.1:0-681 GCF_017152085.1 Staphylococcus sp. EG-SA-2 | reverse complement strand
CGTTATATGTAGAACCAATTGCACCATCTACGCCAGAAATCGTAGCTTGAACTAACATTTCATCAAAGCCAGATAAGATTAATTTGTCTGGGAATGCTTTTCTAATACGTTCGAGTAGGAAGAAGTTCGGCGCTGTATATTTAACACCAACAATTTTTTCGTGATTAAATAGCTCGCTGAATTGTTCAATAGAAATATTCACACCTGTTAAATCTGGTATTGCATAAATAATCATATTGTTCTGTGTTGCTTCGATAATATCGAAATAGTAATCTCTAATTTCTTCAAAAGTAAATGGATAGTAGAATGGTGTTACGGCAGAAAGTGCATCATAACCGAGTTCTGTGGCATATTTTCCGAGTTCAATGGCTTCATTTAAATCTAACGAACCTACTTGAGCAATCAATTTCACTTTATCCCCAACTGCCTCTTTGGCAACCTTGAAAACTTGCTTCTTCTGCTCTGTATTTAATAAAAAGTTTTCGCCTGAGCTACCATTTACATAAAGACCGTCTAATTCTTCAGTTTCAATGGCATTTTGAGCAATTTGTTTAAGTCCTTGTTCATTTACTTGACCATTTTCATCAAAAGGAACGAGTAACGCTGCATATAAACCTTTTAAATCTTTGTTCATTATGAAGTCCCTCCAAAAATCATTTGATAATATAGTTTACAGCTATA
>NZ_JACYHC010001142.1:0-682 GCF_017152085.1 Staphylococcus sp. EG-SA-2 | reverse complement strand
GAAAGATTTCAAACATCTTAAGACAATTAGACAATTGGTCTGTATATGATGGTAATAAAAGTGGGAAAATTCGATTTGGAAAAGATTATGGTGTACAGATAGCTTATGTAAGAGATGAAAGTTTAGAAGATTTAATATAATAAATATTGAATAAATATACATTTTAGAGTGTTGTATCAGATGTTGCATCATTTTTTGAGTGATGCAACACGTGAGTGTAAAAAGTAATCGTAGGTGTTGCATCATTTTTAGTGATGCAACATTGATGCAACAAATGATGCAACACCTCTTTCCCTTCTCGCTGTAAGGTTCAACCCTGTTTGTTTCCAATGTTGCATCAAATTCACTATAAAGTTTAAAAAGTAGTGTTAGGGAGTAAAGAGGTATAGGGGTAACCCTCTAACAGCTATTTTTAAAAGTTTGGCAAGAATTGATGCAACATCGGAACACAAATATAAATTTTGTATACAAGGTGAATATATGAAAGAATCGACATTAGAAAAATATTTAGTGAAAGAGATATCAAAGCTAAACGGTTTATGTTTAAAATGGGTTGCACCTGGAACAAGAGGTGTGCCAGATAGAATTATTATTATGCCAGAAGGAAAAACATATTTTGTAGAAATGAAGCAAGAAAAAGGAAAGTTGCATCCTTTACAAAAATATGTGCATAGACAATTTG
>NZ_JACYHC010001141.1:0-683 GCF_017152085.1 Staphylococcus sp. EG-SA-2 | reverse complement strand
GAATACAATGATTGATTATGTGGAGGAAACCATGAAAGAAAAGTTTGATTTAGTAAAACTATTAAATATTCTAAAGAAGAATATTAAATTATTGCTTATTTTACCGGCAATATGTCTTGTAGTAAGTGCGGCATTAACCTTTTTTGTTATGCCTGACAAATATACTGCTTCTACTCAAATATTAGTGAACATGAAAAAGTCCTCAAGTGATTTAGCTTTCCAAAATGTTCAAAGTAGTTTGCAGTCTGTTAATACATATACGGAAATTATCAAAAGTCCTAGAATTCTAGATAAAGTATCTAGAGAATTTGATGGTCAGTATTCAACAGCTGAGTTGAATTCATTTTTAAAAGTAACCAATCAAACAAACTCTCAAATTATTACTGTATCAGTTACCACTGGGAATAAATCTGAATCTGACAAAATTGTTAATAAAATATCTAAAGTTTTTGCTCATGACATGCCTAAAATTATGAGTGTTGATAATGTTACGATACTTTCCTCAGCACATGATAATGCTGTAAAAGTATCTCCAATAGTATCTGTCAACTTAGTTATCAGCATTATTGTTGGTATTGTTTTAGCAATATTGATTATTTTCTTAAAAGAATTATTAGATAAGCGTATTAAGACAGAAGAAGATGTTGAATCGCAACTAGGATTACCTATTTTAGGTTCAATAC
>NZ_JACYHC010001140.1:0-683 GCF_017152085.1 Staphylococcus sp. EG-SA-2 | reverse complement strand
GAATACAATGATTGATTATGTGGAGGAAACCATGAAAGAAAAGTTTGATTTAGTAAAACTATTAAATATTCTAAAGAAGAATATTAAATTATTGCTTATTTTACCGGCAATATGTCTTGTAGTAAGTACGGCATTAACCTTCTTTGTTATGCCTGACAAATATACTGCTTCTACTCAAATACTAGTGAACATGAAAAAGTCCTCAAGTGATTTAGCTTTCCAAAATGTTCAAAGTAGTTTGCAGTCTGTTAATACATATACGGAAATTATCAAAAGTCCAAGAATTCTAGATAAAGTATCTAGAGAGTTTGATGGTCAGTATTCAACAGCTGAGTTGAATTCGTTTTTAAAAGTAACCAATCAAACAAACTCTCAGATTATTACTGTATCAGTTACAACTGGGAATAAATCTGAATCTGACAAAATTGTTAATAGAATATCTAAAGTTTTTGCACATGATATGCCTAAAATTATGAGTGTTGATAATGTTACGATACTTTCCTCAGCACATGATAATGCTGTAAAAGTATCTCCAATAGTATCTGTCAACTTAGTGATCAGCATTATTGTTGGTATTGTTTTAGCAATATTGATTATTTTCTTAAAAGAATTATTAGATAAGCGTATTAAGACAGAAGAAGATGTTGAATCGCAACTAGGATTACCTATTTTAGGTTCAATAC
>NZ_JACYHC010001139.1:0-684 GCF_017152085.1 Staphylococcus sp. EG-SA-2 | reverse complement strand
ATAAATTGGGAGCAGCATCAGTATTCTTAGGAACAATGATCGTTGTTGGGATGGGACAAGATAAAGAAGCTGCAGCATCAGAACAAAAGACAACTACAGTAGAAGAAAATGGGAATTCAGCTACTGAAAATAAAGTAAACGAAACACAAACAACTACAACTAACGTTAATACTATAGATGAAACACAATCATACAGCGCAACAGCAACAGAACAACCGTCAAACGCAACACAAGTAACAACTGAAGAAGCACCAAAAGCAGTACAAGCACCACAAACTGCACAACCAGCAAATTTAGAAACAGTTAAAGAAGAGGTAGTTAAGGAAGAAGCGAAACCTCAAGTTAAGGAAACAACACAATCTCAAGACAATAGCGGAGATCAAAGACAAGTAGATTTAACACCTAAAAAGGCCACACAAAATCAAGTCGCAGAAACACAAGTTGAAGTGGCACAGCCAAGAACGGCATCAGAAAGTAAACCACGTGTGACAAGATCAGCAGACGTAGTTGAAGCTAAGGAAGCTAGTGACGAGAAAGTGGAAACGGGTACAGATGTGACAAGTAAAGTTACAGTAGAAAGTGGTTCTATTGAGGCACCTCAAGGAAATAAAGTAGAGCCACATGCTGGTCAACGTGTCGTATTGAAATACAAATTGAAATTCGCAGATGGATTAAAAAGAGGAG
>NZ_JACYHC010001138.1:0-10101 GCF_017152085.1 Staphylococcus sp. EG-SA-2 | reverse complement strand
TAAAAAATTTGCATGAAAATTAAAAAATGCTTCGTTCAGGAAGGTGTCGTAATTTACCTATTTGCTGAATGAAGCATTTTATTTTTAAATATGATAGCCAATATAACAAGCTATAAATCCAATGATGAATTGTAAAAGTGAATAATTGAGAAAAAGGTTAATATCAAATTTTGGTGTCATCATTAATGTAAGTTCCTTGGCTAACGTTGAGAAAGTTGTTAAGCCACCTAAAAAACCGGTGACAAAGAACGCAGGGAACCATGAGATTGAAATTGATAGGCCTATAGTTAATCCAATTAAAAAACTACCAACTAGATTTACTATCAATGTTGCGATAGGTAACTTTGAAGTAAATTTATGATTAAAATAATCAGTAATGGCACTTCTAGCAATTGCGCCAAAACCGCCGCCAATCATGACTAAAATGATTGATATCATGATAAACCACCACCTAGTTTTATACCGACGTAACATAACAAAATACCAAAGACATAACTTGTTACAGCATATAGTAGTAAAGTTATAAATTGTTGATGATCAAACATATGTATTAATTCTAATTGAAATGTTGAAAAAGTCGTTAAAGCACCAAGAAAACCAGTCGTAATAGCTTTTTTTAGGGTCGGATGGTTTGAAAAAAATGCAATTGTTAAGGCTGTTAGCAATCCCATTACAAAGGCACCAGTCAAATTGGCTATCAGTGTTCCGATTGGAAAACCTCCGTCAGTATTCAGAAAAGAAATGAGGTAACGTAATAAAGCGCCTAAAGCACCACCGATAAAAATATATACATATTGCATTTGGTTCACCTCGAAAAGAAGTAGTTTGAATTTAAAAAAGAGGTTTTGGCAACACGACGACAAAAATTGTCGATGCATTATCAAACCTCATTATATGTTATATCTTGTTGTATAACTATAGCGATTAGATGCATAGTTATGATTTCGAAAATCTAATATTTTTTATACGCAACAACGTCATCAAATTGTTTTACTCATTATAGCATGATACATTGTATTGTTTTGTATTAACGCTACATTGACATTTTATCTTTTTTAAATAAAACCGAATGTACGAACAATTGAAAAGATATGTACTAAAATAACAATTAGAATAATCCAAGGCAAACTTTTACTCGCAATTCTAATCCAATCTGCATCAGGCTTTAGTGATTTAATTGAACGATCTGCAAAAATTATAGACAAAATTAGTACAATTGAGTTAATAACACTGCAGAAAAGTATTAATTTAATAAAAGAATTAAAAAATCCACTTAGGAAAACGTTATTTGTATTAAAGAAAAAGCTTAAAATAATCATTAAGCTAGATAAGTAAAAGTATTTTTTTGAACGAGACATGCTAGACCTCCTGGATGATTATCATTTACATATCGTATCATAAACAATCATAAAACAATAGTTTTATTAACTTGTAGACACAATGTTTGCTAAAGTCATTTTTAAAAAATATAGGCAAAAAATTAGCTATATATTATAAAAGCGTGATATAAATGTTTTATATAACAAAGAAATAAAAATCATTTTTTACAAATGGTTGTAAGAAAAAGACATGCAGATGTTGTTAAAATTTTAATAAGAATCAAGGAGGCAATATTATATGGCTAAACTAAATGTAGAAGTATTTGCGGACGGTGCAGATATTGAAGAAATGAAAGCAGCTTATAAAAACAAACAAGTGGATGGTTTTACAACAAATCCTAGTTTAATGGCGAAAGCGGGCGTAACAGATTACAAAGCTTTTGCTGAAGAAGCTGTGAAAGAAATTCCAGATGCTTCAATTTCATTTGAAGTATTTGCAGACGATTTAGAAACTATGGAAAAAGAAGCAGCAATTTTAAAACAATATGGCGAAAATGTATTTGTTAAAATTCCTATTGTAAATACAAAAGGTGAATCAACGATTCCTTTAATTAAAAAACTTTCAGCTGACAATGTGAGATTAAACGTTACGGCTGTTTACACAATTGAACAAGTTAAAGAAATAACTGAAGCAGTAACTGAAGGTGTGCCAACATATGTTTCAGTATTTGCAGGACGTATTGCAGATACAGGCGTAGATCCATTACCATTAATGAAAGAGGCTGTAAAAGTTACGCATAGTAAAGACGGCGTTAAATTATTATGGGCAAGTTGCCGCGAATTATTCAATGTGATTCAAGCTGATGAAATTGGTGCAGATATTATTACATGCCCTGCAGATGTTGTGAAAAAAGTGAATACAAACTTAGGTCGCGATATTAACGAATTATCAGTAGATACAGTTAAAGGCTTTGCGAAAGATATTCAATCTTCAGGTCTTTCTATTCTATAATATATAAATATATTTAAACACTTATAGGCATTGTGCTTATGGGGGTTTTTCCATAATAGTTATTAATGAAGAAGAAGTCAAAATTCAGCTAAGTAAAAGCTCGAGTTATAAAAAAGTCTAAATTGATTCAACAGGAGTAGAAAAGGAAATTAGTCTCGCATATTTTAGAAAATGAATAAAAACAATTACTATATGCAACTTAAGAATTAAATATTATTTAAGCCACATACCTATTAGAGTACAAAATATACAAGTTGTACTTATATCTAGGTATGTGACTTTTGATTTTAAGCGTAAAGCAAAAGTTTTTATGTTTGTATTAGTTCTAAATTATTTTGCACTTGATGACACGTATTTTTGAGTTTAAGTGGTGACTCAAGTTCAATAAAATAAATATCAGATAGATAATTTGAAAATAATATGAAAGGTTATCTCAAAATTATCCCCATATTATAAAGAGCAGAGCTAACAAGTTATTTAAGAAGTGCATGAATATTACCACTTCTAATCGTTTTGTTTTTATATAAATTAGACCAAAAATCAAACCAGAATATAAGTAAGGTAAATAACCAATCCAAGTGTCAGATTCGTGTAATGATGCAAAAACTAAACTAGACACAAGTAACCCTAAAAATAAGTGTTTTCTGAATATAACCCTTATTATCATACCGCGAAAAACAATTTCTTCCACAATAGCGGGGATGATGGTAACAGTGAAAATAGAAATATAGAATGGTGTATTTCGTATTTCTTGCTCTAATTGTAGTTCATTTGCCGGTACGTCATGAAAATATAAATAAAGATTATCTAACCCATAAATTAATAGTGCACCGCCTATAATATAAATAACTTGAGACAATGTTAATTTTTTAAAAGAGAATAAATTGATTTTGAATAGCCTCAATAGAATTAAACCTACTAATACAATTAGCATGCTATAAAGTAAATGTACTTCACTGACAACTATGCCGATAAATAAAATGATAGTAATAAAAAATGCTGCCATTAAAGTTAAAAAATAATTTCCTCGTGTAACCGATAAATCATCGTAAAAAAAGTCTTTGAATTTTTGCATGCTAAATCCTTTCTTTTCATTTTTTAAAATTATTTTGAATGCAATATGTTTAAGGATAGATTCATTATATATGAAACATATATACGATTAAAATTTATCATTGTACCTACCTAAAAAGCATTAGTTTGAAAAATTAGCAGACTGTATTTTAGCGTCAAATCACCATAAATGAAATTGTAATATGGATTTTTGTAGATTTGATACATATATTTCTGTAAAATATATAAAATACACTTTCAATTGACGCTAATGTTTAAAATTACGTCAATATTATAAAGGAGAGAAATCCTTAATTATGAATAAAGCATCATTTGATAAAAAAGTTAAAAAGCAATTATGGTTTTTGAACAAGAAGGAGAAACAAGCATTAGATCAACGATTATCTTCTATATCTGATGATGACAGCGTTAACTTAAATAAGCCTGTTACCTTTGCTAATGCTTACTTAAGACAAAATGTATTTCGAAATAAAGAAACAAAAAGTTATAGTATGTTTGTTACATTAGTAGTGATGATGTTTGCTTATGTTGCTTTATTAGGCTTGTTTTTATTTGGGCTAATTACAAGTCTATCTGGCGTACAATTTTTCGTTAGTCCTAAGGTAGATTTATCAACAACTGTTGTTATTTTAACAATTATTGGAGCGATTTTATTAATGATTGTTAGCATATATTTTATAAAAATTGTGACATCATACTTTACTAAGAAACTTTTAGAAATTAAATTTAATTCGAAATAGTATTTTCAATGAAGTGCTTCAAAGCTAAACTTTCATGACATTTTTTTGAAACTAGAGAAAATGGCTCATCAACTTCTAGCTGAATGCCTTCTTGAAAATGTATTAATGTTGAATTCTCTATGGCAGTCATACCAACAATATAATGTGCATTGATATAAATTTGTATCGGTGCACGTTTATGTTTTAACGGAAAAAGTATAGTTTTTGGGTTGATGTAAATAGGAACCAGTTTATTAATATTTAGTATGTTTTTTGCAGTCTCAATTAGCACACTTTGTGATGATAAATGCAATTTCGCATAATATGAAACGAGTTTGTTAATTGGAACTTTAAGAATGTAATCGCAATGTAAAAAGACACAATTTGTTTCGAGATGGTTTGAAGTAGCAGTTTGGATATAAAGTAGATATTTAGTAGAATTGTCTTGCAAATATAGTACTCCTCGTATAATAAGTTGTTAATTTAATGGTTAAAATAAATTTATATGAAGATGTTAGGGTGTTTCAACATCACTAACACATCGACCGAAATTTCACAATAAACTAATTAAAATTATGTTGGCATTTACGCTTAACGGACATCTTAATTAATTTAATCGTTGAAAGCGATAATGACATGATTTCAGCAATTTCAAATTGCTTGTATCCTTCAAGGTATAGTTTGAGCCATAGTCTTTCTCTATGATTTAAAAGCTTGAAGATATCTTGTAAACGAAGGTCATGTTCATTAAAGTATGTTGGTTGTTCAGTTAATGTTGGTGAATTATTCTCACATAAAATGACATCTTTTAATTGATTTTGTTGTCTGAATAAATCGATAAGGTAATAATTTAATCGAGTGAATAAAAAAGAGGATAAAGATTGCTTGCTTGAGGGTTTATATATCTGACTCAATTGCCACATTTTTATCAAGAGTAGTTGATAATACTCATCATAATTATAGCTAATATTATATTTTTTTAAAAGATGGTGTATGATTTTGTGGTGTTTGTTGTATACGTCATTAAATTTCAAGTAGTCATTCTCCAAGTTATACGTATAACAAATATTTCCGGATAAAGTTAGAATAAAATATTTAGAAAAATCATTCATTTGCGTAATCGCTAAATTAAGTGTTAAATATAAGACATAAGTAATTAATTTAATGTGATATGATGTATTATTACTTTGCTAAATAGTAGATAGAACAAAATTTGTAATCGGGAGGTAACAATGGATTACGCACATTTAAATTTAGAACATTTTTTTGCACGAAACGACGATTTAGATGTTATAAGAGATCGCGCTGATTTCGTGATGATAAATAACTTCACTAATGAAATGATGTATCGTGATGGTCAAATTGAAGGCACGATTGATTTAAATCAGTACTATTATAAAAATAGATCAAATGCAGCAAGTTTTATTATGATGGATTATAAAAAAGAAACTAAGTAAACGAACAAAAGAATTTTTTGTTTTTTAATACGTGAATAATAAGATTATTGATATAAAGGTTTTCAAAGGTTATACAAAAAGATAAAACATTTATGATTCGTAGATCAACGTAAAGTAATGTTGATAAATGGTTTAAAACGTTTCATTTACATTACTGTTTATTTATGAATATGTAACAATGCATAGATAAAATTGTTAAACGGTTTTAATAATGTTAAACTTTATTATCGTAGTCAAACTGAATGTATAACAACAATGACCTAAGAGGTGTGGATATGAATAAACACAAGAAAGGTTCTATTTTTGGAATAATAGGACTTGTTGTCATATTTGCTGTTGTCTCATTTTTATTTTTCTCAATGATATCCGATCAGATATTTTTCAAACATGTTAAATCCGACATTAAGATTGAAAAGTTAAATGTTACATTAAACGATGCAGCAAAGAAACAAATAAATAATTATACGAGTCAACAGGTATCAAATAAAAAGAATGATGCATGGAGAGATGCATCTGCAACTGAAATTAAAAGTGCAATGGATAGCGGTACTTTTATCGATAATGAAAAGCAAAAATATCAATTTTTAGATTTATCAAAGTATCAAGGGATTGATAAAAATAGAATTAAACGTATGTTAGTAGATAGACCAACGTTATTGAAACATACGGATGATTTCTTAAAAGCTGCTAAAGATAAGCACGTTAACGAAGTTTATTTAATTTCACATGCATTATTAGAAACTGGCGCAGTTAAAAGTGAATTAGCTAATGGAGTCGAAATTGATGGCAAAAAATACTACAATTTCTATGGAGTAGGAGCCCTTGATAAAGACCCAATTAAAACAGGTGCAGAATATGCTAAAAAGCATGGTTGGGATACACCTGAAAAAGCTATTTCAGGCGGTGCTGATTTCATTCATAAGCACTTCTTATCAAGCACAGATCAAAATACATTGTATAGTATGAGATGGAATCCAAAAAATCCAGGAGAACATCAATATGCTACTGATATTAAGTGGGCAGAAAGTAATGCAACAATTATCGCTGACTTTTATAAGAATATGAAGACTGAAGGAAAATACTTCAAATACTTTGTGTATAAAGATGACAGTAAACATTTGAATAAGTAATTTGATAGAGTTAAGTTATGATATAACTTGCTCAAGTATAAAAAGACGCTTTCTATCGCAATAAATAGAAAGCGTCTTTTTATTTCTTAAAATATGATAAGTGTTAGATACAACCCTATGAGGGTTATAAATAGTACTGGAATTGTAATGATGATACCAGTTTTAAAGTATGTGCCCCAAGAAATCTTAACATCTTTTTGTGTTAAGACGTGTAACCACAGTAATGTAGCTAAAGAGCCTATCGGTGTAATTTTTGGACCTAAATCAGAACCGATAACATTCGCATAAATTAGGCCTTCTTTTAACATGCCATGGACATTTGATTGACCAATAGCAATCGCATCTATTAAAACTGTAGGCATATTATTCATTATTGATGATAAAAACGCTGAAATGAAGCCCATTCCCAAAATGGTGCTAAATAGACCGTAATTGGAAATATATTCTAATATTTTAGCCAATATTAAAGTAATGCCAGCATTTCTTAAGCCGAATACGACGATATACATACCAATTGAAAATAATACTATATTCCAAGGTGCGCCCTTAATGACTTGCTTAATATTTACAGCATTTGATTTACGAGCCAACATTAGAAAAATAAAAGCAATGATTCCAGTGAAAATTGATACCGGAATTTTAGTAAATTCACTGATTAGATAGCCGAAAAGTAATATAACTAGAACAATCCATGAAATTTTAAATAGCTTTAAATCATTAATGGCATCTTTAGGATGCTTTATATTATTATCATCAAACGTTTTAGGTATCGCCTTTCTAAAATATAACCACAATACTATAATACTTGCTAAAAGCGAGAATAAATTAGGTATAATCATTCTACTAAAATATCGAACGAATCCTACATGAAAATAATCAGCAGATATAATATTCACTAGATTGCTCACGATCAAAGGTAAAGAAGTTGTGTCAGCTATAAAACCACTCGCAATAATAAAAGGGAATATGGCCCGCTTACTAAAACCTATATTTTTAACCATCGCTAATACAATAGGCGTTAAGATTAACGCTGCGCCATCATTTGCGAAAAATGCAGCAACAATGGCACCCAATAATATGATATAAACGAACATTTTTAAACCATTTCCTTTTGAAGCATGAAGCATGTGAATAGCTGACCATTCGAATAATCCAACTTTATCTAATATTAATGAAATAAGAATGACTGAGACAAAAGTCAAAGTAGCATTCCAAACAATACCTGTTACTTCGAAAACATCGGAAAAACTTACAACACCAGTAATAACAGCAATAAAGGCACCAGTTAATGCGGTAATGCCAATATCTAGGCCTTTAGGTTGCCATAATACAAATAATAAAGTTACTAGAAAAATGAGTGTCGCTAAAGTTGTCATCATTAGCATTCACCAGTCTTAAGGTTATGACAAAAACATCGTTGGTTAGAGGTATGAACCTTAGACAAGTTATTAATTACGGACTCAAAAATATTATGATTAAGCTGGTATAAATGTTTATTTCCGATTTTTCGTGTCGTAACTAAGTTGGTTTTTACTAATGCTTTCAAATGATAGCTAAGTGTGGGTTGAGAGAATTGAAAATGTGCTAACAAATCACAAGCGCATAACTCTCCACAAGAAAGTAAATCTAGTATTTCTAATCTGCTTGAATCTGATAAAACTTTTAAAAATGTTGCTAGTTCTTTATACGTCATAACATACCTCCTAGACGTTAAATAGATTATCATCTATATAGATGAATGTCTATGTTCCTTTGGTATATTACACGATATGACTATGTAATTTGAATTTGGTTTTAGTATTAAAAGGGTATTAAAGATAAATTATAGATATTGATTTTGCAAAATATACTCTTTGTTTTGCATTGAAAAAGGTGATTAGCCATATCTTGAGTGTATGGCCAATCACCTTAGTTGAATTTATTTTGTAATCAAGGGTATTGATTAAGAAGCTTTGTTTTTACGACTAAAAATCATAAATAGAATTACTAATGAGATTAATATCTTTGCTATAAATTTCAATTTAATTCACCTCGTTAAAAATATTTTAACACAAACACTAAGGTTGATATTAAATGAAAAGTTTTAAATGGTTTAATGGTTGTGAAAGTGAAATAATAGCTTACCTTAATAAATTTTATTGGAAATACCAAATTGCTATAATTATAGGTAATAGTTTAAATATAATATTTTGAATTACAAAAGGATGGATGATATATGCGTGTAGCAATAATAGGCATGGGAACTGCTGGTGTAAGTGTATTGAGAGAGTTAGTTAAGCACCCGAAGTTTAATCAATTAGATATAGATTTATACGATGATAAAGTAAATATGGGACAGGGCGTACCATTTCAAAATGATAGTTCTGAGCTGCTAATTAATATGCCTTCGAAAAAGATGAGTTTAAATTTAGATGATGAGACTGAATTTTGGAAGTGGTATAAACAACAAACTGATTTTAATTTTGATGAACCTGCATATTTACCGAGATTTGTATTCGGACATTATATGAAATCTTATTTATCTATGTTCACGAAAAAATATCCAAATATATCAACTAATTATAATAAAGTTCAAGAGATTTATACAAATTCTAATATCGATGAAACGAATTTAACTTATTACATATGTACTACAAATTCAGAACAATCATGGCAAGCGTACGATTATGTATTTTTAACATGTGGTACATTTGCCTACCATGATCCATATAACTTAAAGGGTAAAAAAGGATATATCGCTACGCCTTATCCAACATATAATACGTTAGACGAAGTAAATGAACTGGACGATATTGCGATTATTGGTACAGGCCTTGCCAGTTTAGATGTTGTCCGTTATGTTGCTGCTCATCATCCGAAATTACCAATTACTATGACGAGTCGTTCTGCTCATTTACCAAGTGTAAGAGGTACAATGATAGACGTGACATTCAAGTACTTAACTAAAGACAAATTAAATGACATTAAAAAACATCATTTCGGCAATGCACCGCTTGATACTATAGTTTCTTTATTTTTAAAAGAATGTGCTGAATATGACATTGATTTTAAAAAATTAGTACATAGACGTACAGGAAATCATATTGCAGATTTGAAGTATGATTTAGCGCGTCCAACAGAAATGGGCATTTTCCAAAGTATGATTGAACATTTGAAAGAGAATTTAAATTGGATATGGAATAGCTTAAGTATTGAAGATCAACATCAATTTAATCAAAAATACTCAAAGATGATTCAATTAAATTCAAATCCAATGCCTCCAAGAACTGCTGAACTAATTATTGAATTAATAGAAAATAAGTCTTTAATTTTGAAAAAAGATTTAGAAGATGTGAAACATGATGGCAAGTTGTATTATTTTTCATACAAAAACCAAGAATCAGTAGACAT
>NZ_JACYHC010001137.1:0-684 GCF_017152085.1 Staphylococcus sp. EG-SA-2 | reverse complement strand
ATGCATTTGAATCAGTATGACTCACGAGATTATATCGATGCATTCAAAGTATTTATCCATCACGTTGCCCTGCATGTCAGTCATAGAAAAGATTTGAAGTTCAACTTGTATGTGACGACATTGCACACGTCTTTAATTGAAATGATTGATTATTTTAAAGCATTATTCCCTAATGGTGGCTTGTACATTCACTTAGATCAAGCTACGGAAAGACATCTACCATTGTTGAAACGACTTGAGCCACACATCAACCATTTTGTATTTGATGCCAATTCAAATGATGCTGTTGATTTTAATAAAATGAATGATGATGAATTTAAAACCGCGAGTCAAATGATTATTAATAAAACGAATTACCTTATCGACTTAATGCATCGCCATAACCTAAAGCGTCCACTCATTTTACTCAATTGGAATACATTGACGGGTGATACATTTATTACAAACGGCGAATATTTTAGAGGTGGTATCATCATTGAGCAATTATTAAAATTAAGTACTAAAGTAGAGGGTATCGGGTATTGGTTGAATTATGATTTGCACGTCAGTCATTGTAGAAATGAACGGGATTATATGAATTCTATTGAACTGTTTCATCAATATAATGGAAAACGTCCGGTCTATTTCACGGCATTGCTATTTAATAAATTAACAAGCAATATTTTGTATTCTGATGATACATGT
>NZ_JACYHC010001136.1:0-684 GCF_017152085.1 Staphylococcus sp. EG-SA-2 | reverse complement strand
ATGCATTTGAATCAGTATGACTCACGAGATTATATCGATGCATTCAAAGTATTTATCCATCACGTTGCCCTGCATGTCAGTCATAGAAAAGATTTGAAGTTCAACTTGTATGTGACGACATTGCACAATGCTTTGATTGAAATGATTGATTATTTTAAAGCGTTATTCCCTAATGGTGGCTTGTACATTCACTTAGATCAAGCTACGGAAAGACATCTACCATTGTTGAAACGACTTGAGCCACACATCGACCATTTTGTATTTGATGCCAATTCAAATGATGCTGTTGATTTTAATAAAATGAATGATGATGAATTTAAAACCGCGAGTCAAATGATTATTAATAAAACGAATTACTTTATCGACTTAATACATCGTCATAACCTAAAGCGTCCACTCATTTTACTCAATTGGAATACATTGACGGGTGATACATTTATAACCAACGGCGAATATTTTAGAGGTGGTATCATCATTGAGCAGTTATTAAAGTTAAGCTCTAAAGTAGAGGGTATCGGGTATTGGTTGAATTATGATTTGCACGTTAGTCATTGTAAAAATGAACGGGATTATATGAATTCTATTGAACTGTTTCATCAATATAATGGAAAACGTCCGGTCTATTTCACGGCATTGCTATTTAATAAATTAACAAGCAATATTTTGTATTCTGATGATACATGT
>NZ_JACYHC010001135.1:0-685 GCF_017152085.1 Staphylococcus sp. EG-SA-2 | reverse complement strand
GAATTAATATCACCAAAATCCAATGTTGCTACATTATTACTAAATGATTTTTTATTATCAAATTGACTTGTTACATCTTCGTATTGACTAAAATCATAGATTCTATTACTTTGAGGCAATTGTTGATCAGAGTTAACTTTATAAACCTTTATTTCTGTATTTTGGTCAATAATGGTGCTACCATTTCCTAGTTTAATATTTCCATAATCATCTACTTGACTACCAGCTATATCAACTTTAGTGTTGGTTGCTGATTTTTTCAATGGGTTAACATAAATTTGTTGTTCAATAGTTTGCTTATCTTCATCTAATTTTGTAAAGATAGATTGAATGTTTGAATCACCATGGACCATTGGATCTTGATAATCAACAGTGACATTTTGGCTTGTTTCTTTACCTGCTGTAGCAAATGTTAAATTCAAACTTGTCTCATTTGGAACTGTTTTTTTATCAATATACGAATATAGAGTTAAGCGTGATTTTATATCTTCATATTTATCTACATAGTCTGTAAATGTATATGTGATTTGCTTAGTTGCTTTATCAAATGTTCCTTTAGCAATGACCTCTCCTGATGGATCAGTAATATCGATAGGATCATTTTTATCTGTTAAATCCGAAGGAATTACATTCTTATCATAATTAATCGTCATTGTATCGCCTTTTTTGACTTTATTGTCAATTG
>NZ_JACYHC010001134.1:0-687 GCF_017152085.1 Staphylococcus sp. EG-SA-2 | reverse complement strand
CGTTTTTTGACCATAATTTCAATAGCCTTTCAAATAATTTAGTGTCAATTTTATTGATATTTGCAATTAAACTGAAATTTAATTTTTCGGAATGTGTATTTTGTTTGCTTAAAGTAAAATAGAACACTTAAGATTTTGATGTCTGGGAATAGTGGAAATGATAAAAACTACTAATGATTGATTATGTAGTGGTTCTTAACATTAGCCTCAGCTAATGTGTACTTAAAAATAGGAATACATGAGTAAAACTCATGTGGAAGTGATAATTTCTAAAGGAAAAAGTTTTTCTTTATGTTGGGGCCCCGCCCGAACTTGCACAATATTGTTAGCTGACTTTCCGCCTGCTTTTATGTTGGGGCCCCGCCAACTTGCACATTATTGTTAGCTGACTTTCCGTCTGCTTCTATGTTGGGGCCCCGCCAACTTGCACAATATTGTTAGCTGACTTTCCGCCTGCTTCTGTGTTGGGGCCCCGCCAACTACTGCCAATATAAATAACATTGTACATCTTAGAGCATTGATTTCTTACTCAGACTCATAATGAGTTAGATACACATAAAAAAAGACCTTCAACATGTAGGAGACAAGACGAAACGAATCGCTATTTCCCTTTACATGTGAAGGTCTTTTAATTTAATTGTTATTTGTTGTCAAATACAAAGTCATCATCTTGTAATGCTTCTACGT
>NZ_JACYHC010001133.1:0-687 GCF_017152085.1 Staphylococcus sp. EG-SA-2 | reverse complement strand
GAACTGTGATGTCAAACCCTTCTGGTGCCGTAAATGTATGTGTTGAGGCGTCGGGTTGATAAATATCAACATGTGTTAATCCATAACTTTGTGCATTGTTTTGTCTTGCTTGATTGGATTGCCAAGTGTTAGCCGCAATATGATGGTGATAATGATTCGTTGACATAAATAACGCACGTGGAAAATCAGACACATGTTGGAATCCTAATTGTTCAATGTAACATTGATATGCTGCGTCCAAATCATGTGTTTTTAAATGTAAGTGTCCAATCATGCCTTTTGCTGGCATTCCTTGCCAACCTTCGTCAGTACGATGTGTTAATAAAGTTTGGCTATCAACTTCTAAAGTATCCATTTTTACTTTGCCATTTTGCCATTCCCATGAAGATGAAGGTCTATCGCGATAGACTTCAATACCATTACCTTCGGGGTCGTTGAAATATAAAGCTTCACTTACTAAATGATCACCAGCGCCGATGCCCATGTTTTTTTGTGCCACGAAATATAAGAAGTTAGCTAGATCCTCAGTAGTTGGTAATAAAAGTGCTATATGAAAAAGCCCTGCTTCACGTGGGGAAGTCTGACGGCCGTCTTCTAATAAATGTAACGTTAGAGTATGGCCACCAGTCCCAACAGATAATACGGTTGTGTTATCGTCAGAACTTTTAACGGATAGTCCTAAAATGT
>NZ_JACYHC010001132.1:0-691 GCF_017152085.1 Staphylococcus sp. EG-SA-2 | reverse complement strand
AGAAAACACAGCGCATTATGAAAATATTTCAAATCTAGATATAACTTTTAGAACAGGAGAGAGTGATTCTTCTGTTCTTCTTTTTAATATCACTAAAAATAATCAACCGTTATTACTGAGTGAAGAAAATATCAAAGCACGAATAGCGATTCGAGGTAAAGGAGTAATGGTAGTTGCTCCACTAGAAATATTAGATCCATTTAAAGGTATTTTAAAATTTCAATTACCTAATGATGTAATTAAAAGAGATGGAAGTTATCAAGCTCAAGTTTCGGTTGCAGAATTAGGTAATTCAGACGTGGTAGTTGTAGAGAGAACTATCACATTTAACGTTGAAAAAAGTTTGTTTAGCAAGATTCCCTCTGAAACAAAACTACACTATATTGTTGAGTTTCAAGAATTAGAAAAAACTATTATGGATCGCGCGAAAGCAATGGACGAGGCTATAAAAAATGGTGAGGATTATGCGAGTCTGATTGAAAAAGCTAAAGAAAAAGGTCTATCAGATATTCAAATAGCAAAATCTTCAAGTATTGATGAATTAAAGCAACTTGCTAATAGCCGTATATCTGATTTGGAAAATAAAGCGCAAGCATATTCAAGAACATTCGATGAGCAAAAGCGATATATGGATGAGAAACATGAAGCCTTCAAGCAGTCAGTGAATAGTGGTGGTTTAGTCACAAGTGGT
>NZ_JACYHC010001131.1:0-692 GCF_017152085.1 Staphylococcus sp. EG-SA-2 | reverse complement strand
TTAGATTGAAAAAGATGCGATTAGAACCACGCCGTAAAGATGCCTAGATTCCTTAATAATGAAGGATTCGTTGGTGATTCTGAGATAGGCTAGTGATTGGCTCTATAATGTCGCGGTTTACAGTTGGGTCTTCGCTCCAACTGCATATATAGTTACACTTTTCGCTTAGCGAATTAGTGTATCTTACCTAATAGCTTCGCCTATTAGGTTCCATCATTATTATAAATAATAAGTACACTACGGTTTACAGTTGGATCTTCGCTCCTACTGCATATATAGTTACACTTTTCGCTTGGCGAATTAGTGTATCTTACCTAATAGCTCCGCCTATTAGGTTCCATCATTATTATAAATAATAAGTACACTATGGTTTACAGTTGGATCTTCGCTCCAACTGCATAAGAGCCTGAGACATAAATCAATGTTCTATGCTCTACAAAGTTATAATGGCAGTAGTTGACTGAACGAAAATGCGCTTGTAACAAGCTTTTTTCAATTCTAGTCAACTTTGCCGGGGTGGGACGACGAAATAAATTTTACGAAAATATCATTTCTGTCCCACTCCCTAAAAGGAGGTGAATGCTATGTCACAAGAAATTTTAAATGTTGAAGGTATGAGCTGTGGTCACTGCAAAAGTGCTGTTGAATCTGCATTAAATAATATTGACGGTGTCACTTCAGCTGACGTTAAC
>NZ_JACYHC010001130.1:0-693 GCF_017152085.1 Staphylococcus sp. EG-SA-2 | reverse complement strand
TATTAAATGATACTGTTAAAAAGTAAATCAGCATCGTCAACATTACAACAATTGCTGTTACATTTTTCCCAGAAATGTTAAATCTAAATAATTCAAACAGTAAATAAAGCATAAATATGATAAATAATGCACCGAATAAAATGCCCCATTCCGCAAAGATCTGCAAATATGTATTATGGGCAACAAGTAAAATACCATTAATTTGCGAGCCAATATGTACATAATCCACTAATCCGACACCAAAACCTAGTGTATATTTAATTACTAAAATGGCATTTATCCATACAACACTTCGCTCAGACCCACTATCATTTAATGATGCAAAGCCCTCTTCAAAAATAGACGCCATTCGATCTAATGACGGTACGGCATCAAGGTCGCTTAATTGGAATAAATAGTAGTTGATATTATAAAAGGTAAAACAAAGTAATATCAGCATAATCACTAACATACTCACAACACTTACCGCATTTCTACTAAATAACTTTTTAATAAAGAAATAAATGGCTAAGACGATTAATATGATAAACGCAGTCTTAGACCCCGTTGTAGTTAAAGACCATAGCAAAATACCACATGCAAGGACCTTGAATATGTAATTATGAATATACTTGTAAGCAAGTACCAATGTAATAATCTGTGTCATCGCGAAATAGTTAGGGTCATTCATTAATCCTTTTGAACGTATTTCAT
>NZ_JACYHC010001129.1:0-698 GCF_017152085.1 Staphylococcus sp. EG-SA-2 | reverse complement strand
GTATGTTCAGTACCAGTGTGTAACTTCGGTATTTTGTCCATACCCAACTTACCACCGACCCAGTTTAAACCTTCAATTAATTTATTAAGACCTCTTTTAACAGCGTCTACCATACCACCGATATGATCTTTAATTTTACTAATGATAGATTTTAAACCGTCACGCATGCTTCCAAAGATGTTACGCACTCTATCCCATAAGCGACCCGCTATACCTACCGTGTTATCTTTAATAGAGTTCCAGATGTTTGACATCCAATTTCTTAATTTAGTAAATATATCTTTCGTCGCATTCCATAAACTTGTGAATTTAGACCTTACACCCGTAAATAACGAATGAGCCTTGCCGACGGTATTGCTTTTGATATTATTCCACGTACTAGATAACCAGTTTTTCATATTAGTGAAAATAGATTTAACACTATTGTATAAGAAACCAAAAATACTTTTCGTTGCATTCCAAATTGCAGATAATGATTTTGTGAAAATACCTTTGATAACACCCCAGATACCGGATATTAAACCTTTAAGCAATCCACCAAAGTATCTAACAACACCTAGAATCTTACCTACAAACCACAGTTGTATTAAATTCCAAATTAACTGCACAGTGCCTTTTAGTATCATCACAATACCGTCCCAAACACCTCGCCAATTACCAGTGAATAAACTTGAAAAGAACTTAATAAAGCCAAGTAT
>NZ_JACYHC010001128.1:0-698 GCF_017152085.1 Staphylococcus sp. EG-SA-2 | reverse complement strand
TTAAATAAAATGATGGAGAAGGACCCAAAAATGTTGCCGTTTCAAGGTTATGTTTTACAACATTTCGAACTTATGGATGATGGATTCTGCCAAGTTAAAATAACTGAAGATGTATTGGAGCAATTCGGTATTCAGCCAAATGAAGCATCTCAGTTTGTTAATACAATTGCTGACATCAAAGGTTTGAAAATATGGGTGTTTGCAGTTGATGAGGGTAGTGAAATAAGATGTCGCTTACGCTCTAAAGGGCAATTGATTATTAATGATATTGCGCAAGATTTTGGTGGCGGTGGCCATCCGAATGCGTCAGGAGTTTCAGTGAACAGCTGGGATGAATTTGAGCAACTTGCTACAGCTTTACGCACAAAACTTAACTAATAGAAAGGAGCCATTCAATCATGGTGGCATATTTAAATATTCATACGGCTTATGATTTGTTAAATTCAAGCTTAAAAATAGAAGATGCCGTAAGACTTGCTGTGTCTGAAAATGTTGATGCACTTGCCATAACTGACACCAATGTATTGTATGGTTTTCCTAAATTTTATGATGCATGTATAGCAAATAACATTAAACCGATTTTTGGTATGACAATATATGTGACAAATGGATTAAATACAGTCGAAACAGTTGTTCTAGCTAAAAATAATGATGGATTAAAAGATTTGTATCAACTATCATCGGAAATAAAAATGAAT
>NZ_JACYHC010001127.1:0-26991 GCF_017152085.1 Staphylococcus sp. EG-SA-2 | reverse complement strand
ATTTTCAATATAATTCAATAGGTTGGTAATATCTTGTAACAACTTTAACTTAGCTTCAATTTCGTCTATTTCAGGTTGTTGCTCTTTCAATTGAACGAAATCAATTTTATTTTTGTTGAGTTGGTTAATATTATCTTTTAATATATTATTTTCTAGTGTTTTCTTTTCTATTATTTCATATTCTTTAATAGCAGTTTCTTTACTTTCATTTACAAATGCTAGTATTTCTTTCGACCTAGCTTGTAAAAGTGGTATATTTTCAATCAATTTGTCTATCTGCTGAGTGGCAAGCTCTAATAAGCCTTTTATTTTGTCATCATCAAATGATTCAATTTCTTGCCATAAAAGGTCAATTTGTTGATATCTATTCTCGATTTGAGCTTTTTCTTTTTTTAGTTCTTCTTTTAATATTTCTCGTATAGCTTCAAATTTTTCACTGTCAAACAGTGTTCTTAATATCCCTTGCTTTTCACGACTGTTTGATATTAAAAAGCGTTTGAATTCACCTTGAGGCAAAATAAACAATTGTCGGAATTGATCTGCATTTACTCCTAATAATTCAATAATGAATTGGGTACCTGAAATTACTTTACTTTCTCTAATTTCATACTTGCCATCCACCATCTCAAATACATCAAATTTAGCGTTCGTTTTTGTTGTATTACCTTCTTTGATATAAGGGCCTTGTCTATGCACTTTATAAATTCGATGATTTAATTGAAATTCAAATGTTACTGACATCGGCTGTTTACCATCAGCGAAATGACTTCTCAAATCATTTTCTTCTCTTTGTTCAGTTGATGCTTTACCAAACAAGGCATAAGTCATTGCATCAAAAATCATTGTTTTACCCGATCCAGTCTTACCACTTATTAAAAACAATTCATTATTATCAATTTTAGAAAAATCAATTTCTTCTTTTAAAAAGGGGCCGAAATTATTCAACTTTAAATGTAATGGTTTCATTCATTAATCCTCCTTTCTCAATTCGTTTTCTAAAATATTTTTTATCTTTTTAGATTGGATATCCGATAATTCTTTATCAGTTATATGTTTATAAAACATTTCGATAATTGACATGTCATCTTTTTCACTTATTTCTATAGCATTATTTTCTTCATTATAATTAAAAGTTTCATTCGTCAGCGCTAAAGTATTAGGATAAATTTGTTTTAAACTCATCATTGGATCAGTAATATGAGACATATTTTTAAGTTTAAAATGTAAATAATTATCTTTATTTTTCACATGAACTTTTTCATTAATAACATCATTATATTCGCCTGAGATAATTTCCAATTGTCTAAGTGGCTTAAGAGGAATAAATACATCGTTAATAATGCCATCATTAATTGTTAAACGTCTATACCCTTTAGCTTGACCCGCTTCCGAAAATGAATACTGCAATAAGGAGCCACTATATTTAATTTTGTCGTCTTCTATACTAAATGGATGATGCAAGTGACCTAGCATGACATAATCAAATATATCAAAAACACCTTTCTGAACTGATTCAACCGTTCCAATAGTTAATGGTCTTTCAGAATCAGATGTCTTTCCACCTTGAACAGTCAGATGACTAATTAAAATATTGACGGCATCTTCATCAATTTCCGGTGCTATTGTTTCAATACAGCGCGTAATTCCCTGTTGATGTGTTTCAATGGTGTCATCTTCAAAGTAGTGTTTCATTTCGCTCACAGTAGCATAAGGGAGTGTATAAAAATTAACCCCATTTATCTCTATTGGTGAATTAATCGATGTAAAATCTGTTCTTATAAATAACTGATTATGTTCAAACCAACTCGCCCCATAGTTTAACCTCTCTTTACCATCGTGATTTCCACTAATCATAATTATTGGTATACGCAGTTCTAAATTTAACTTTCCAATCGCTTGTTCTAATAACATGATTGCATCTTTACTTGGATATGTTGTGTCATATAAATCTCCAGCTATCACAATGATATCAGGTTCTTCTTCTTTCATTTTTTCTACGAACATATCTAAAATATACGCTTGATCTTCTAAAAGCTGTTTGCCATTTAATATTTTCCCTAAGTGCCAGTCTGCTGTATGTATAATTTTCATTACTGCCTCCATATAGAACATTTGTTCGCTTTTATTTTAATATAATCATTTCACCTTTTCAAGTAAAATTAAAACCACTCATTGACTGATTTAGAAGTCGATCACAAGTGGTTTTAAAAGTAATTAATTGATTAATGTTTTCTTTAGTTTTTTGTATTTATATAGCATTGCTGCTCTCCAAGGAACAATCATACAGAATGCTAATAAAAAGAACATGCCGCCTAATTCTCCAGGATCTATTTCATTACTAATGAATATTTTCATCACAGTACGAATGATAAGTAATGAAATCAAAATAACTGGAAATGCTTTAGATCGTTTCATATAAATTTCTGTACCTTTGACTTCAAATCGAGAAGTCCAAATTAGAACTGTAGAAAAAAGCAAACCAATTATAAAGGCTTCTAGCATTTCCGATCCTGTTAGCCTAAAATATGGAACGACGTACATCAATGCACCGGTCGCCATAAAAAACGGTGGCAAAACTATTTTTTTCTCATTTACCGGATAATTTTGAGCTTTCATACGAATAACTATAACTATAGTTCCCATAAATAAAGCTACAATGATTGAAAATATTAAATAGAGCACGCAGACACCTTCTCGTTAAATAAACTCTCTGTAAATCATACAAAATGAATTATAGCATTTCTCAGTCTATTCGTCATTTTGTTAACTTTAATTTTAATAAACATATTTGTTTTTATTAATTTGATTATAAAAAGAGGCCATTTCCATATCTGGAAAATAGCCTCTATCAATTGCGAATTTACTTTTTCGCACTCTTCATATTTTGATCCATATTTTTATTCATCATCGTCATCATTTGATTAATTTTCTTCTGAGAAGGTTTTTGACCCATTTGCATCATCATCATACGAAGCATTTCTTCGTTGATTGGTGGGTTTTTCTTCAAGTAGTCCATCATATATTTTCTAGCTAAAAGGAAACCTCCAATTAAACCTAAAATTAATGCAGCTACTATAAAAATAATTGCTAACCAAGTTGCCATTGTTTCACCCGCTTTCTTTATCCTACTGAATTTTACTAAATTCATCACATTATTTCAAGAACTAGTTTATTCAAGTATTTTAATATCGATACTAAAAATAATATCAAAAATCATGCTGTTATAACAGAGCTTTTAAAGATTAATCTGAAATAGTATACTTTCATAACTTATCACTTATGATGTAGTTTAAGTGCTATACTCTAAATTTCAACACTTTAAAAGAAGCCTAAGATTATGCATCCTAGACTTCTAAACATACTCGCTTTATAAATTATTCTTATAAGCTCATAACTTGGTTTAAGATATTTTCTTTAGTAAATCCATATTTTTCAACTACTAAATCGCCAGGTGCACTTGCGCCAAAGCCGTCAATAGCAATAACTTTACCTGCAGTACCTACATATTTATGCCATCCAAGCGGTGAAGCCATTTCAATCGCAACACGTTTTGTTACGCTTGATGGAATAACTGATTCTTTATATTCTTCAGATTGTTGTTCAAATGCATTCCAGTTAGGCATTGAAACAACACGCACTGATTTACCTTGTTTTTCAAGATCTTTAGCAGCTTCAACTGCAAGACTAACTTCTGAACCTGAAGCTAATAATAGGAATTCTGGTGTCTCTTCAGAGCCATAAACTGTATAGGCACCTTTTCGAACGCCTTCTTCAACTACATCTTCTGGTACATCTAAAACCGGTAAGTTTTGACGTGTCAATACTAATGAAGTAGGTGTAGATTCAGATTCTAAGGCAACTTCCCATGCTACTCTTGTTTCATTACCATCAGCAGGACGGATAACATTCATATTTGGAATAGCTCTTAATCCAGCTAATTGTTCAATTGGTTCATGAGTAGGACCATCTTCACCTACTGCAATTGAATCATGTGTGAAGATGAACGTTGCATTTAATCCCATAATTGATGATAAACGTAACGCTGGTTTTAAATAATCACTAAATACGAAGAATGTTGCACCATATGGATGTAAACCTCCATGTGCAGCCATACCATTTACAGCAGCACCCATAGCAAATTCACGTACACCAAACCACACATTTTTACCTTCAGGTGTTTCAGAACTATAATCTGTTGCATCATTTACATTGGATTTGTTTGAACCAGCAAGGTCTGCTGATCCACCAAAGAATGAAGGGACAGTTTTACTGATTGCTTGAATAACAGTACCAGAATCAGCACGAGATGCACCATTATGACCCAGTTCAAAACGTGGTAATTCATCCTTATAATTTTTAGGCAATTTACCACTAATCGCTAATTTAAATTCTTCTGCTAATTCAGGATATGTTTCTGCATATTTTTCTAATAATGAATTCCATTGAGATTCATCTTCATTAGCACGTTTTAACATAGTATTTTGGAAAATTTCGTATACCTCTTCTGAAACATTAAAACGTTTTTCAGGATCTAAACCGTAATTTTCGAATGTTAATTTTCTTTCAACTTCACCTAAAGGTGCCCCATGAACACCATTAGTTCCTGCTTTATTCGGTGAACCAAATCCGATTGTTGTTTTAACTTCAATAATCGTTGGTCCTTCTTGAGATTTAGCTGTAGTAATCGCTTTATCAATTTCTTCTAAATCATTACCATCTTTAACTAGTAAGTAATTCCAACCATATGCTTCAAAACGAGCTTTTGTGTTTTCAGAAAAAGCTTTGTTTAATTCGCCATCTAATGAAATATCATTTGAATCGTATAAAACAACTAATTTACTTAATTTATTATGTCCAGCAAATGAAGCTGCTTCATGCGATATACCTTCCATTAAATCACCGTCAGAAGCTAATACATATGTGTAATGATCTACAACATTATATCCTTCTTTATTAAATTTCCCTGCTAGGTGATCTTCTGCTAAAGCTAATCCTACTGACATAGCAAAACCTTGTCCAAGTGGTCCAGTAGTAACTTCTACACCATCAGTATGTCTGTATTCAGGATGGCCTGGTGTTTTAGAACCCCATTGTCTAAATTGCTTTAATTCTTCTAATTCTAAACTACCAGAAACATGTAACAAGCTATACAATAATGCTGAACCATGCCCTGCCGATAATACGAAACGGTCTCTATTGAAGTAATCTTTAGATTGTGGATTAAAATTCAGATGACGTGTCCACAAAGTGTAAGCCATTGGGGCAGCTCCCATAGGTAATCCTGGATGACCAGAATTCGCTTTTTCGATTGTGTCGATACTTAGTGCACGTAGCGTATCAACAGCTAATTGATCTTTTTCATTAAACATCTTGTGTATCTTCCCTTCTTCAATTTTATCAAATACATTATAACTTATTTTAAAATAAAAAGATAAGTAAAATACTTATTTCAAGTTATAATGTCAGAAAATTCTTTACAGATTTGTGATTTAATTTTTATTATCTCTTTTTTGTTGTATCTCTTTAATTTTTTCAGGTGTTACATCATTACCTTCTGGATCAATTACTTTAGTATTTTCAATTTGTTGTTTAAACCCTTTTCTAAAACTCTCAAGATAAGCTTTTCTTAAGGCTGTTTGCTCCTTTGCTTCTTCTTGAGTTAATCCTACTTCTTTTTTCTTTTTAGCTAACTCGTTAATTCTTTCGATATTCAAATCAGAATTACTCAATTAAAAAACCTACCTTCAATTTGTTTATTCAATCATTATAATACTTTAACAAAATATAACAAATTTAAGACCAGCAAAAAAGTAATAAAAAAACGCTATTTCGCAAAAATAGGCAAAATAACGTTGTGACAATGTATCAATTTATTAAAGCGAACACTTTCCCATCTCTTTGTTCGCCATTGTTTGTAGGGTCTTTATGTTCGTATGCTTTATTTATCGTATTGTTCTTAATTTGATGGTCAGTCATTTCGTACACTTGTTCCGAGTGAGCACTAACGTTCGCACTTAACAAGAATATTGCAAAGGCTGCACTTGAAACTAAAAATATGATGATATATGTTGATACGTTTTTATATTTATTGTAAAACATCATTTCCACTCCTAGAACATTTGTTTGTATAAGTAATTTATCAGAACTTATGTTCTGTGTCAATATTTTAACGAACAAATGTTTGTTTTGGTTGTGAATTAATGATATACTGTATTTAAATTAATTTAGGGAGTGCCTATATATGAGAGAATTAACAAAACGACAAAGCGAAATATATAACTATATTAAACAAGTTGTTCAAATGAAAGGTTATCCGCCTAGTGTTCGCGAAATTGGTGAAGCAGTTGGCTTAGCATCCAGTTCAACTGTTCATGGTCATCTTTCACGTCTTGAAGAAAAAGGATATATAAGAAGAGATCCAACGAAACCACGTGCTATAGAAATTGTAAGTGATCAAACAAATGATAATATTAATATGGAAGAAACGATTCATGTGCCAGTTATTGGTAAAGTCACAGCAGGTGTTCCTATTACCGCTGTAGAAAATATTGAAGAGTATTTTCCATTACCTGAACACTTAACATCGACACATAATAGCGACATATTCATATTAAACGTCGTAGGCGACAGTATGATTGAGGCTGGTATATTAGACGGAGACAAAGTAATTGTTCGCAGTCAAACCATAGCAGAAAATGGAGACATTATTGTTGCTATGACTGAGGAAGATGAAGCAACTGTCAAACGCTTCTATAAAGAAAAAAATCGTTATCGATTACAACCTGAAAATAGTACAATGGAGCCAATTTACCTCGACAATGTTGCTGTAATTGGGAAAGTAATTGGTTTGTACCGCGAAATGTAATATTTTAAACCGTTATATATTATCGTAATTGTTAAACCCTCATTTTTATAAATTTTGGACCTCTTGAAAAAGTTTCGTTTTCAAGAGGTTTTATTTATTCTAATCTAAATTCAGTTCAAACAGAAATTGCGAATTGTTAGATAATCTCATTCTTTAATATAAATTTTGAATTACAGATTCCTGCAAAATGTTACACAAATTAAAACTCGCCCCCGTAATAATTTACAGGAGCGAGCCATTATTATTTTTTTCTTTCTTTTTTATTAAGTATATCTTTGACGCGTTCAAGTATATCCGCATCTTTTGGTTTATCTGTTGTCATCATGTTTATCTACTTCCTTACAGACAAACATTACCCTTTAAACTCATACCAAAAACATTAACCAGTATAATTTTCTGTCCAAAAAGGTTGTTTTTCATCATTAAAATCAACACCAACACCTAATATTTTAAACGTATCATTTAAAATATTTTTTCTGTGACCAATAGAATTCATTAATCCTTGATGTGCATAGATACTACTAACTTGACCATATGCTAAATTCTCTCCGGCTGAGTTAAATGTAATACCATCTTTTTTCAATCGATCAAATGGTGATTGACCTTTTAAATTTGTATGATCAAAATAATGATTTTTGGCCATATCTTTACTATGCTTACGAGCAGTTTCAGAATTCTGTTTAGAATACTTCAATGTAGATAATTGATGTTGTTTTCTTTCAGCATTAACTAAATCAAAATTTTGTAGTTCAAAACTATCTGCAAGCGATTTCGAAGGTGCTCCATATTGTTCTTTTAATCTATTTTCCATAGCATCACTTACTTGTAAAACAGCTGTTACATTATTACGTCGATGCTTATCATAAAATACCGTCGTATAAATGTGATTTTTATGGAAAACATCATATTCTTTATTATTTTGTTCGTAACGCACTCTACCTTTAACAATCTCTGTTTCTGGTTCGCCTAATCTTTGCCTTACAACCGATTTAGGTGTATTGTATTTAATTTTTGATTTTGAAGTGATTATATTTTGATTTGTATATAACGCATTAACTTTATCTTTCATGTAACTTATCATTATAAAATTATTGTAATCGTCATCATAATACGTATACCACTTCGTACCATATTCATTAAATGTCACTCTTTTTGGTTTATTTAATGTTTTCTCAACATCTGATTTCGACATGTTCATTTGTATATTATTAAAGGCAAATTGTTGTTTCTTCGGTGTATCCAATTTATTTTCCGCAGAAATTGTTTCTTTATTGATGTGAATGTCAATATATTGTCTTACTTCATTTTGTAAATGAATGAATGGTTTAAATTCTGTTATTGGCGCAATGATAATAATTGATAAAAACGCAACAACAGTTACTATGAATTTTTTAATTTACATCACCTACTATAAATATTAATCTCTATCACCGTTGAAAATAGAGTTTCTAACAATAACATAATCTACAGTACGTAATGATTTCAAGTCTTTTCCACCGGCATATGAAATTGAGCTTTGTAAATCTTGTTGCATTTCTTTTAAGGTATCCATTAATGAACCCTTATGTTCTACAAACATTTTTTTACCTTCTACATTTTTATGTTCGCCTTTTTGAAATTCAGATGCACTACCAAAATATTCTTTATACTGTTTACCATCAAGTTCTACAGTTTCACCAGGTGATTCTTCGTGTGCCGCAAATAATGAACCAATCATGACCATTGATGCACCAAATCTAATTGATTTAGCGATGTCGCCATGCGTTCTTATACCACCATCGGCAATCAAAGGTTTACGAGCTGCTTTACTACATATGTTTAATGCCGCTAACTGCCAACCACCAGTACCAAAACCTGTTTTAATCTTTGTAATACAAACTCTACCAGGACCTATACCGACTTTGGTAGCATCAGCACCAGCATTTTCTAATTCTCTAACACCTTCTGGCGTACCAACATTACCAGCAATAACAAAACTATCAGGTATATGGTTTTTTATATGTTTAATCATGTTTATCACTGAATCTGAGTGACCATGCGCAATATCTATTGTAATATATTCGGGGATTAATTTTTCTTGAGCTAACTTTTCAATAAAATCAAATTCCGCTTTCTTTACACCAACTGAAATAGATGCAAATAAGCCTGAATTTTGCATATGTTTTATAAAAGGTATTCTTGCTTCTTCATCAAAACGATGCATGATATAAAAGTAATCATTTTCAGCAAACCATTTCGCTAATTTCTCATTCATAACTGTTTGCATATTTGCAGGAACTACAGGTAGCTTGAATTTTTTCGGACCAAATTGGATAGTTGTATCACATTCAGACCTACTTTCAACTATGCATTTATTAGGTATTAATTGAATATCTTCGTAATCAAATATTTTCACTTTAAATAGCCCCTTTAAAAACTAATTATTTTTAAATGCAAATTAAAAACCGAATGTTTCCTTATTAATATGAGAAAACATTCAGTTTATAGCATTCGTATATACTGTACATTGTTTTATTGATATTGTAAATGGGCTAAAGTGCGAAATTTGATTTTACCAACTTGATTTTTTAACACCTGGAATTTGTCCTTTGTGCGCATGTTCTCTAAACGCAATACGAGACATTTCAAATTTACGTAATACACCTCTAGGTCTTCCAGTTACTTTACATCTTCTAGTTAAACGTGTAGGTGATGAATCTCTTGGTAATTTTCTTAACGCTTCGTAATCACCTTTTGCTTTTAACTCTTTACGTAATTCGTAATATTTATTTACTAACTCTTCTCTTTTTCTCTCTTTTGCTATTTTAGATTTCTTAGCCATATATAGTTACCTCACTTTTTATCAAATCGTAATTATTACGATTTATATAATAACACAATCCTCACATAATTCAACAGTAAAGTTTCATTTCTTTGTTAAATCATTTTCTAAACCATCATATTTAAGATTAAAGTGTATTATCGAACATTTATAAAACATACCCAGAATTACTTCGTACTTATTAAATTCCGCTTTGAAATTTTAAATTCTACTATATTAAATACTCTTTCAAGCATTCGCTAACAAAGTGACTTTATAAAATCAGTAATCTATTTCCTTCTATAAATATTCTCAAATTTTAATAAAGTAACAACTAATACAATCATATATTGTTCTACCGATGAAACTCAATCCATTAATCACTCTTCACAAAAATTTCATAAAAAAGCGAGCTCCCCAATATAATAGGTAAGCCCGCTTTATTTTCAAATCGTCGTATTTGAATGATAAGAATTACTTAGTTTCACGATGTAACGTATATTTGTTTAATCTTGGGCAATATTTTTTCATTTCAATACGCTCAGGATTATTACGTTTATTTTTAGTAGTGATATAGTTACGATCGCCACATTCTGTGCATGCTAATGTTACGTTTACGCGCACGTTAAACACCCTCTCTTGTTAGGAATCTTTACGATTTATTATGATATCATAAACTGCTCAACTACGCAATATAGAAACTACATATCAAATTTATTTTTCAAAGTTTTCGTATGTTTCATCATTTTCAGTTTCAAGATCAATAGAATTTATATCAATACCTAATGCTTTTGCAACACCTTTACCATATTCTGGGTCAGCTTTGTAACAATGACGAATATGACGTCGTTTAACATCATCCGTTACGCCTTCCATTGCATTTGCTGTATTTGTAAAAATTCTTTCTTTAGCGTCCTCTGATTGTAATCTAAACAATTTACCTGGTTGTTCAAAATAATTATCATCATCTTGACGTTGATTATATTCATAGCCGTATCCATCAGTTGGGAATGGTGGCTTTTTATATTCAGGTTGAGAATCAAATTTACCATGGTTATTTGGATAATAATGTGTTCCTCCACCTTGGTTATTGTCAACTACGCGCATTTGACCATCTCTACTAAAAGGACAAATATTTTCAATACCAACACCTTTAGGTTGGTTTACAGGAATCTGCCAATGATTAACTCCTAATCGATATCTTTGCGCATCGCCATATGAGAATAAACGCCCTTGCAACATTTTGTCTGGAGAAAAATCTAATCCTGGAATAATATTAGTTGGTGCAAACGCAGCTTGTTCAACATCCATAAAGTAATTATCTGGATTTCTATTTAATTCAAACTCTCCAACTTCAATTAGAGGATACTCATCGTGATACCATACTTTTGTTAAATCAAATGGATTATCTTTATGGTTTTTAGCTTGTTCCTCAGTCATTACTTGAATATACATTGTCCATTTTGGATAATCACCTTTTTCAATGGCTTCGAATAAATCGCGTTGAGATGAATCACGATCTGTAGCTATAATTTCAGCAGCTTCTTCATCAGTTAAGTTTTCAATACCTTGTTGCGTTCTAAAATGGAATTTAACCCAAACACGTTCACCAGAATCATTATACATAGAGTATGTGTGAGAACCGAACCCATGCATATGACGTAAATCTTTAGGAATCCCTCTATCTGACATTAAGATCGTTACTTGGTGCAATGCTTCTGGAAGACCCGTCCAGAAATCCCAGTTATTTTGTGCATCTCTCATATTTGTTCTAGGATCTCGTTTCACCGCACGATTTAAACTAACAAATAACTTTGGATCTCTAAAGAAGAATACTGGTGTGTTATTCCCTACTAAATCCCAGTTCCCTTCTTCAGTGTAGAACTTTAACGCAAATCCTCGAATGTCACGCTCCGCATCAGCAGCACCACGTTCTCCTGCTACAGTAGAGAAACGGGCAAACATTTCGGTTTGCTTACCTATTTCAGAGAATATTTTAGCATTCGTATATTTTGTTATATCTTTAGTTACAGTAAATGTCCCAAATGCACCAGAACCTTTGGCATGCATTCGACGTTCTGGTATTACTTCTCTATCAAATTGAGACATTTGCTCTAAAAAGTAAATATCTTGCATTAAAAGAGGTCCCCTAGGCCCTGCTGTCATACTATTTTCTCGGTCTGATACTGGATGCCCAAAAACACCAGTTAACTTTTTGTCTTGTTGTGACATAGTCATCCCTCCACAATTTATAATAATTATAATTTAATACATATTATAATTTAACCCCATCAAAATTACAATTAAACATGCTCAAGATGATTAAAAAATCAGAAAATTTTAATTTTTTCGCTTTACAGTACTAAATAGTTATTGAATAGTACACTTAAAAAGCTTACAATAATGGGTATATTTAAATAGATGGGAGACTAAATATGGAAGATAATAAAATGAACCGTAGTCTTAACTCAAGACACATTTCCATGATTGCTATAGGTGGTGCAATTGGGACTGGTCTATTTGTAGCTACTGGTAATATCATTTCTCAAGCTGGTCCTGGAGGCGCTATACTCGCTTATCTTGTTATTGGTGTCATGCTATATTTCTTAATGTCATCAATTGGAGAGTTGGCAACATTTTATCCAGTATCAGGTTCATTCAGCTCTTATTCAACACGCTTTATTGACTCATCTCTTGGCTTTACCATGGGATGGTTGTATTGGGCATTGTGGTCATTAGTTACAAGTGTTGATGTCATAGTAGCGTCAAATGTGCTTTATTTCTGGGACACATTTAAATTTTTCCACCCCATTACTTGGAGCTTAATCTTTATTACAATTTTACTATTATTAAACATTTTTTCTGTAAAATCATTTGGAGAAACTGAGTTTTGGTTATCATTGATTAAAGTGTTAACAATTATCGTATTCGTTATTTTTGGCTTTTTAATGATTTTCGGTATCTTAGGTGGTCATACATATGGATTTGAAAACTATACAAAAGGCCAAGCACCGTTTGTTGGTGGTATCTCTGGTTTCTTAGGCGTATTATTAGTCGCCGGATTTTCGGTTGGTGGTACAGAAGTAGTAGCAGTAACTGCTGGTGAATCAGATGACCCTAAAAAGTCTATGCCTAAGGCAATTAAACAAGTATTTTGGCGTATTCTTTTATTCTATGTCTTATCAATTGCAGTAATTGGTGCAATTATTCCGTACACAGATCCATCATTATTAAGAGCAAGTAGTTCAATAAGTCAAAGCCCATTTACAATTGTATTCGATAGAGTAGGCATAGCCTTTGCAGCATCAGTAATCAACGCGGTTATTTTAACTTCATTATTATCCGCTGCAAATTCAGGTGTTTATACAACAGGCAGAATGTTGTATTCCTTAAGTTCAGACAAAAAAGCACCCCAATTTTTAAGTAAATTAAACAAGACAACTAAGTTACCTTTAAGAGCATTATTAACTACTTATGCAGTCGTTGTTATTGTTATTATTTATGCAAACTTTAATTCAAATGCCGTTTTTAATTTACTTGAAATTATTGGTTCAATGATTATAGTTGTTTGGGGATCAAGCATTTGGTCACAAATACGATTGCGACAAGCTATTAAAAAACAAGGTCAAGACCCTAATAAGGTCCTACCATATAAAGCACCTTTTTATCCATTAGGACCAATCATTGTCATCACTACACTATTATTCTTGCTATTTGGTGGCTCAGTTGAATATATTTTAAAAGATCAATGGTTAAATGCTTTTAAAAACTTTTTACCTTTAATCATTCTAGCGTTGATTTACTTTATTCATAAAATCATTCACAAAACAAAATTTGTAAAGCTAGAAACAATTAATTTAAAACCACACGATTATGACAATCAAAAATAAATAAATTCTTACACGGCAGATGCTTTAGATTATCTATAGCATTTGCCGCTTTTTAATGGTGTAAAGCAGATATACTTTAATATCTTTTTCTAGTATAAAGTGTATTAACTAGTATTCTGTTTATATTTTATTATTACCATGTTACCATTCTTTATTTTAGATATTTTGCATATCGTGTATAATATAGATAACAATAACTTTTCAGGGGTGAAATTCAATGATTGGACAAACAAATTTATTTGATGATGTACTAAAGCAAGATGAAAGATTTGTTATTGTAGTTCAAGCATTAGAAGAAAAGAACGGACAATTATTAAAGAGAACTTTAAGGGAATATCCCGGTTTAAACCATAAACAAATGAATGATTTATTTACGCACTTAAAGGAATTATTTTCCGAAGAATCATTTGCTGAAAACCAATCAGCGTTCAGTATTACAGTTTATACAAATTTAGATTATACTGCTGACCAAATATATGCTCATGTAAAACGTTTCAGAGGTAAGCATGACTGGACACAAACAGCTAAATAAAATCAAGATGCTTGCAGTGATTTTAACAATTAATGTTAGATTGTCACTGCATTTTTTAATGCATTCGTTATTATTCAGAATGATCAAATTTATTTACCTACCTTCCGTGACTAGTTAATACTTGATTTATTCAAAAAATATACATTTACTCTATTCGTTTGATATCATTACTAATCTAAAATATGTATTTCAAATCCTCCATAGTATAACTGAAGTCATTTTCACATAAATAAAAAGCCTTAACCACAAGATATCTTATTCAAATATCATGTGTTAAGGCTTATTTTAAAATTTATAACAATTTTTTGAGCGCATGTGGAATACCATTTTCATTATGGTCCAACGTAACTTCATCTGCATATTGCTTAAGTTCATCTGATGCATTCCCCATAGCAATAGCTAGACCTGCGACTTCAAACATTGATTTATCATTCATACTATCACCAAAAGCAATGACTTGATCCACCGAATATCCCAATTTGTGACATAACGCTTTAATTGCATTACCTTTTGAAACATCTTTGGCCATAAATTCTAAGAAGAATGGCTTACTTGTCGTAGCATCTACATTATCATTGAACACACCATTCAAATCAATTCTAGCTTCTGTAATATTCGCTACATAATCTACACCCATGACCTTGGGTACATCGCCTTGAATATACGCTTTGATATCATCAACACGTTTCATCGGTAAACCTGTTAATTCTGCTTCAATATTCATATACTCATGTTCGCTGTCGTAAATAATTTGACCATCATGATATGTAAGAACGAAAAAGCCTCTGTCTCGACAATAATCTACAATTTCATCGAAATCTTGCTTACCAATCGATTTACTTACTTCTACTTCTTCATTAGTCATGTTAATCGTTTTACTACCGTTATAACTAATAATATAGCTATGATGTTCAGGTAATTTTAAATCTCTAGCAGTTGGAATCATACCTTCAGTAGGTCTACCAGATGCTAAAACAACATAATAACCTTCATCTTGAATTGCTGTTAAATAATTTGCAGTTTCTTCTGATATCACATTATCTGAATTTAGCAATGTGTCATCCATATCTAAAACGACAACTTTATAATTTGTCATATCGCATTAAATCTCCTCTCTATTCTGCATTTAATACTATTTTACAATATAAAGCGTCTATTGGTATACAATTCGTTCTTTAACACCACTGATATTAATATCGACCAATTCAGAATGGCATGATACTACCTGACTATTTAAAGAGCGAACCAATTCCCCACTATTTTCTTTACGACTAAATATTAAAATAGTTGGTCCAGCACCACTAATTACAGTTGCATAGGCATTATGTTGACTAGCAATTGTTTTCACTTCATCAAATTCAGCAATTAAATGCTGACGATACGGTTCATGAAAGCCATCTTGTTGCATGAGTTTACCTGCTAATTCATAATTGTGCTGTGCTAATGCACAAATCATTGTATTACTAATTGCACTACTTTTTACCGCTTCACTATGTGTTAATTTTTGTGGTAAAGCACGTCTTGATGCTTCTGTTTTTAGTTCATAAGTTGGTATCGTTACAATCACATCCACGTCTGGTATGTCGATATGTGCAACTGACGTTTCTTTCGAGACATCATTATAAAATCCAGCGATTAAACCACCATAAATGGTCGGCGCAACATTATCAGGATGTCCTTCGATTTCAGTCGCTAATTGTAATACCTCATGTTTAGACAGTTGGATATCACCAAAATAATTTGCGATATATATAGCTCCTACTAAAGCAGAAGCTGACGAACCTAACCCTCTTGCCAATGGAATATCACTTCTCATTTCGATACATAAAATAGGCAAGTCAACACTATATTTAGAAGCAACTTGTTGTGCTACATGATAAATAAAGTTTGTTTCGTCAGTAGGCAATTGCTTAGATGCATCATCATGGAAAATATATTCCCATTTTGTCCCTGATGTTTCCTTTACAGACAGATGCAAAAATTTATCTAAAGCCATACCTATAGAATCAAAGCCAACTCCAAGGTTGGCTGTTGATGCAGGAATTGTTAACTCCAAAACATTCGACATGTTATAAAGCTCCTTTAATATAATCGATAATGCTATCTTTATCATTTTGCAATGGCTTTATCGGATTATCTAGTAGTGAAATAGCAGTATCAGGATCTTTTAATCCATTACCAGTTAAAATAGCAACTACTTTTTTACCTTGAGGTAATTTACCTTGTCTATGCAATTTAATTAAACCTGCAATAGAAGCATTACTTGCTGGTTCACTAAAGACACCTTCTTTAGTTGTCATTAACTGATATGCTTCTAGAATTTCATCATCAGTAACACTATCTATTAATCCATTTGATTCTTTAAGAGCATTAGTCGCCTTATCCCAACTAGCAGGATTACCAATTCGAATAGCAGTTGCAATCGTTTCAGGATTTTTAATGACTTTATTTTGAACAATTGGTGATGCGCCTTCAGCTTGGAAGCCAAACATTTTCGGCAATTGTGATCCTTTAGCTTCATGATATTCTTTAAAGCCTTTCCAATATGCAGTAATATTACCTGCATTACCTACAGGAATCGCTAAAATATCAGGTGCTTCACCGTCTAATTGTTGTACAATTTCAAATGAGCCTGTCTTTTGCCCTTCGATTCTAAATGGATTGACAGAGTTTACAAGCTCTATTTCGCCACTTTTTGCAATTTCTTTTACAATTTCTAAAGCTTCATCAAAGTTTCCTTCAATAGAAACGATTTCTGCACCATACATTACTGCTTGCGACAATTTACCTAATGCAATTTTACCTTCTGGTATTACGACGATAGCTTTTAAACCTGCTCTCGCTGCATATGCTGCTGCAGACGCTGATGTATTTCCAGTCGAAGCGCATATTACAATTTTCTTACCTTGCTCTTTTGCTTTTGTCACAGCCATTACCATACCGCGATCTTTAAATGAACCTGTCGGATTGGCACCTTCATACTTCACATATAAATCTATACCTAGTATTTTAGACATATTTTCACAATGAATGAGTGGTGTATTTCCCTCGTTCAATGTTAATTTTGGTGTATTTTCATTTACTGGTAAATGTGCTTTAAACTCTTCTACTAATCCTTGCCATCTTCTCATTATAATTAAACTCCTTCTACTGGGTATACTTTGTCAACTTCGTATCCATGCTTAGTGATTAATTCTTCCGGTGATGATTCCAATCCAACTATAACAGCGGCATATGATTGATTATCGTAATTTGCAACTCTTAATGATCGGTGAAATGGTAATATTGCCTTTAACTCATTTTCAAAATTTTCAATTGAACCTTTGACATGATTCACTACTACAAAGAAATTGGATTTTTCTTTAATATTAATTTCTGCATCTGAATCCATCATTTCCCTTGTTTTATCTGTCTTTAATTCAAAATGTGGTGGCAATGTGTGTAAATCTGATTCAAAGAATAATGCTACATTCAATAAATCACTGACAACGGCACTACCTGTTGCTAAACTGCCTGCTCCTTTTCCATAAAACATCGTGTCACCAACGGCATCACCAATAACATAAATCGCGTTATATTCATCCTCTACAGCTGCTAATTGATGCTTTTTATCAATTAACGTTGGTTCTACCGATGCATTAACTTTGCCATTTTCATATATTCCCTTACCAATCAATTTAATTTTATACCCCAGTTGATCGGCTACATTAATATCAGTTAAAGTTACGCCACTAATTCCTCTTCGTTTAACGTCGTTTAATTTAATGACTTGGTTAAATGATAAATATGATGTAATGACAACTTTACGCGCTGCATCTACCCCTTCTACATCATCAGTTGGATCCGCTTCAGCAAAACCAAGTCTTTTCGCTTCATCAAGTGCTTCCTCAAATGTCGTTTGCTCTTTAGTCATTTTAGATAAAATAAAATTAGAGGTACCATTTAAAATTCCCATAAATTTTGAAATATTATTCGCATTCAAACCATTATTTATGGCATTTACGATCGGAATACCACCTGCTACACTCGCTTCAAACTTTAAAGCTACACCATTTTCTTCTGCTAAATCTTCTAAAAGTTTAAGATGTACTGCTAATAAATCTTTATTTGCGGTAATAACATGTTTTTTATTTTTAAGTGCTGTTCTTAACCAATCTACAGTTGGTTCAATTCCTCCCATGACTTCAACGATAATATCTAATGAATCATCATTTAAAATTTCATTAACATCTTCAGTTAAATGATATTGGCTAATATTTAGCGGTCTCTTTTTAGATTTATCTCGAACAAGAATATGCTTTATGACAATATCTTTATTTAATGTATCTTGAATTTGCTGTCGGTTCTCTTCGATGATTTTAACAACACCAGATCCGACAGTACCTAATCCTAATAATGCTATATTTAATTTTTTCATTTTATGTACCTCCGTTTGTGCTTTTGAGAAAAACAAATGTATTATTGAAAAACACTAGATGATAGTATAGTATAGAATTATTCTTTATTTTTGTAAAGTTCGTAATATTCAAAATATAAATACATAATATCATTCTTACTTACAAAACTGAATACAATTTTCTGATTTTTTAGAAAGGTTGGCATGCACTATGAAAGTTTCCAAATTCGGTGGTAGCTCCGTCTCCAATGCTACTCAAATTAAAAAGGTTTTAAATATTGTTAATTCTGATCCAGAGCGAAAGATTGTTATCGTTTCTGCTCCAGGTAAAAGACATGATAATGATATTAAAACAACTGATTTGTTAATCAGATTATATGAAAAGGTCATTAATCATCTTGATTATCATGATAAAAAAAGAGAAATTATTCAGCGTTATGATGATATTGTAAAAGAATTGCAAATGGATGAAAGTATTTTACGGACGATAGATGTGACTTTGGAACATTATATTAATCAATTAAAAAATGAACCAAAGAGACTATTAGATGCATTACTTTCTTGTGGTGAAGATTTTAATGCGCAATTGATAGCTTTATATAATAATAGTCAAGGTATACCAACAAAATATATATCACCGAAGGAAGCGGGTATTTTTGTTACTGACGTCCCACAAGAAGCACAAATATTAGATAGTGCTTACTCTGAAATTAAAAAATTAAGAGATTATGATGAAAAACTAATTATCCCAGGATTTTTTGGCGTATCTCATGAAGGATATATAGTTACATTTCCACGTGGCGGATCAGATATAACTGGCGCCATCATATCAAGTGGTGTTAGAGCCACAATTTATGAAAATTTCACCGATGTGTCTGGTATTTATAAAGTTAATCCAAATATCATCAAAGATCCTGAATTAATCGAAGAAATCACTTATCGAGAAATGCGTGAATTATCTTATGCTGGTTTTAGTGTTTTCCATGATGAAGCCTTACAACCACTTTATAAAGATCGCATCCCTGTGGTGATTAAAAATACGAACCGCCCTCAAGATAAGGGTACATTTATAGTGCATGATAGAGAAATAAATGCGAAAAATGTGATTAGCGGTATAAGTTGTGATAAAGATTTTACTGTCATTAATATCAAAAAGTATTTAATGAATAGACAAGTCGGCTTTACTAGAAAGATATTAGGTGTCTTAGAGGATAATAATATTTCATTTGATCATATGCCTTCAGGTATTGATACTATCAGTATCGTTATGCGTTCAAAACAAATTCAAAATAAAGAAACAAAAGTATTAAATGAAATTCGTCAAAAATGTGATGTTGATGAGCTAAGTATTGAGCATGATTTAGCAATATTAATGATTGTCGGCGAAGGTATGAATAAAGTCATCGGTACTGCAAATAAAATTACACATGCCTTAGCTGAATCAAAAATTAACTTAAAAATGATTAACCAAGGTGCTTCGGAAATCTCGATGATGTTTGGAATTCATGTAGATGATGCTGAAAAAGCTGTATTATCTACATATGAGTTTTGCTATCACGGGGTTGCATTAAAAAACTTGTGTGATAAAAACTAATATAAAAGCAATTCGTAACACATGTATTCAACTGCGTTATGAATTGCTTTTTCTTAATTATTTATTGTTCTCTGGATTGCATCCTTAATACGTTGCTCACCTACTACAAATTTTAAAATAAAAAATTGATAGTAGCTTAATGCATCTATGACTCGTTTATAATTGGAATAATGATGATACTGATGGTGTTGCATTAGATCATACATTAGAACAATCTCCGGTTTAATATAATCCACATCCCAATTTAAACTATGGAAGTATATGTTACTCTTAGGTATACGTATATTCGGATCCAATCTAAAAATCCATTCATCGTTTACTACATCATAAACGAAAATACTCATTATTGTTGTATCATCATATTGCACATAAACTTTTGCAATTTTTGAAAGTGATAAATCTTCTTTAGCTATTGCTTGATCTTGCTTATCTATGTATAGTAACGCATATGATTGCGGAATAACTTTCACAATATCACTTAAACGCTTACGTTCCACGCATATTTCAACAATAGAAGGTAATTTTAATTCATCATTTAAGAAAAGCTGCATGGCAACTTCACCGTGAAATTTAAATAATTGCGATGATGTTTTCATTAAATTGTCCACTAATTGTTCTTTAGCATTCATTTCATTCACTCTCAAATACACCTCCTAAGCAAGCGCTTTCACAAATATCATTATACATTTTAAAATTAATGAATTCAATCTTCAAAATACTATGAGTGACCTAATTCTGTCATTTAAATGACCGTTATAACATAAATTCGACATAAACTTGAATTCACGAATCTTTCACGTCATATTCATTGAACATCAATATCTGTCAGTTTATAATTTGATTATAACAATGATGAACTAAAATCAACTAATAAAAATGTGGGAAATTGAATAACAATTAATCTTTATTAATTATTATTGTATACAAAGTTAAAGAAGTCAAAAAGGATTGGTGAAAAAATGTCTTTTTATGTTGTACTTATCATTATCATTGTAGCATTAATTGGTATATTAGTTTTAAATCAAAGGTATAGTAATAGTAAAATAGATACCGAAGTTTATGCAAGAAAGCAACTTATTAAAAAGAATAAAGCATTAAGTGCAGAAAATGCTGAATTAAGAAGTCAAATGCTGAGTTCTAATAATGATGTTGGACACCATGCATACAAAAATGCTAAAAGAGAATTACGCAAGATTTTAGATAGCTATCTCGAAAATGGTAAATTAAAATATTACGATATTATCGTTACAAGCAATTTAGCTACTAAACATCCGTTTTTCGAGTATGCACGTTCATTTGATTTTATCATTGTTTCAGATATCGGTTTAATAAACGTTGATGTAAAAAGTTGGGGTGAAAAAACATTTTATCACTTTGATGTACCTGATGAGCATGATACAGAAATGAGCAATAGTAATATTGAAAAAGTTGTCGGTCATTACATTAGCCAGCAATATCATGATCAGTTTAATTCATCAAGAAAGTCTATCTATACTTTTACAGAAACAGTTCAACCAAATCGTGTTATTTATGATTTTTATGATTATGATCCATATCAATTAGCAGCAAATAATGCTAAAGCATTAAAGGATCATATTGAACAAAACTTTAACTTTAAAGTCCAAAGTACCGGTGTTATTTACTTTAGTGATGGTACAGTTAATATCATTCAAGGTTCTGAAGAAAGAGATAAATATGTTGATACCGTTTCAACAAAATCTTCATTACGACGTATTATTAGCGAAGCCATAGAGCTATCTAAACACCCTTTAAATAAAGAACAGGTTGATCAAATCACAGCTATATTCAAGTAAAATCAAAGGCATAATAATCCATTACGCTCGATACGCACTATGGTTATTATGCCTTTAAATTATTTCTTTATATATAAAGTTATGGTAATAATAAATCGATGCTTCAAGTATATTTTACTTTAATATATATAATCACCTATTTAATTATTTACTCCAAATATTTAATTTCTGTTGTTTAGCTTTATTTTGTGCTTCTATAAATACATTTCTATATTTGCCATTTGGTGAAAAATACTTCTCTCTAGCAAGTCCCTTTTCCACTAATTCCTTATTGTACATACGATCTTTACTTATCCATACATACGCCAATGTTCTACCATAGCGATCTTGTTTTTCTTTATCATATTCTAAATAAACATCTTGATTTGTTAATGTCTTCTTACTATAATTTGATGCTTCTTTGCCAAATGGTTGTACAGGCGTATTCGGTTTCACCGTTTCTGGCGTATCAACCCCTATAAGCCTAACTTTAATTTCTTTACCATTTTGATTTGCAATAAATGTATCACCATCCACAACTCTTTGAACATGTACTTTATCTTTACCATTTAAATCTTGTACAGTTTCATGATTCGTCCCCTTTTTGAAAGGACCCGTATGATTCATAAATTGAAATGCTAATACACCTACAATAATGATGGCTACCACAATCATAGCAAGCGATTTATTTGACTTCATATTGCCACCTACTTCTCTTTTTTCATTCCGATTAATCATATAAAAGTTAAGAAATATCGTCAATAGCCATATCTACATATTTCAATATTTTGGAAAGCTATAGCATGATATAATGTTATTGTTAAGGAGTGAAAATAAATGAACATTTCAAATGAAAATACAGTCACATTAATTGCAGTAATTATCGCAATTATCATTGGTATTTTCCTACAAATATTTTTCAAATTACCATTAATAGTGACGGCAGTACTATCTATTTTATTGGGTATCTTTGTAGGCTTTATCGTTTACTTGATTGTTTCGTTTTATAATAAGCGAAAAAATTAGTTAACAAATCTAAATTGCGAGTACCAAAATAAAAGTATTGAGTAAGATTTTGATTATTGACTCACTTTCCAAGTCTCTTAAATCAAAACACTCAATACTTTTTTGTTTGTATTTAGATCCAGCCTTTTTCATTTGCCTTTTTCCAAGCATCAAAACGATTATCTGCAAATAATTTATCAATTATAACAGATGTATAATTTCTAACTGTTCCATCTGTCAAAAATAATTTTTCACTTATTTCTTTACTACTTAAACCATTGCCAATTTCCCTTAATACAATTTGTTCTTTGGGCGTTAATGGGTTTTTATCTACAAAAAATGAAGTCATCAATGTGGCGCTATATTCTTTCTCTCCGTTATTTACTTTATTAATGGTTTCCACCAATTCTTCTATAGAACGTTCTTTTAAAACATATGCATCCACATCATTCACAACTGCTTTTTCAAAGTATCCCGGTCTTTTAAAAGTTGTTACAATAATCACTTTAATATTCAAATGCTTTTTTCTAATTTCCGCTAAAACTTCAAGTCCAGTCATGCCTGGCATTTCTATATCTAAAATAACAACGTTAGGATTATATTCTTCAATAAGTTTCATTGCATCGAGACCATTATCAGTATCTGCTAAAATTTCAAAATCACCATGTAGTTTAATTAATTGAACCATTGCCTGTCGTAACATATTTTGATCTTCTGCAATAATTAAAGATGTCATGCTATTCCTCCTGTTGAGATTTCAATGATTATTTTAGTTCCATTTGTTGAGTCGACTGCTAAAGTTCCATTTAAATGTTGTACACGCTGTGAAATACTTTTCACCTCACAATCACTATCGATACCTTTGCCATCATCTTCAATCATAAGCAGTAATTTATGATTGTTTACAGTTTTTAATTTACCATGAACTTTTGAAGCATTTGCATGTTTAATAACATTATTTATCGCTTCACGCGTAATCATAACTAACATAGATTGTTTAGTAGGACTTAATACTTGCGCTAATTCTTTATTTTCAAATGTAAAATCAATATCAGCATCTTTTAAAACTTTACGTATACTATCAATCTCTTCAATAAATGATGGTAATTTTACATCATCAATAATTTCTCGAACTTTGTTCAATGATTCACGAGATAATTTATTAATTGCTAATAATTCAGCTTTTACTTTTTCTACATCAGTATCTATTAGTTTATAAGCTAATTCTGATTTTAATGATAAACTTGCAAACACATGCCCTAACGTATCATGTAAGTCTTGACCAATTCTATGTCGCTCTTGTTCAGCAATTAATGTATTAATATGTCTATTTTTTTCTGCTATTTCTTTTTGATATTCACGGTTTTTCATTTTTTTAAAATTATCTAGCATTATTAACGATATAACGACATAATAAACCATCATTGCAACAAAATAGTTGTTATACAATAAGTACGTTATTATTGTACATATAATCATTGTTAGTATGAAAAGATTAGTTGCCGTTTTTTTAACATTATTTTTAAAAGTAAATGGAACGGCAAAAGCACTATAAAAGAAAAACAAACTTAGCATTGGATGTACACTGAAAACAAAATAACAAATAATAAAATAATGAATAATCAACAAAATGTAAAACATTAATGTATTAAGTCTATTATTTACTATAACTAATATAAGATACGACAACGAAAAGACAATGACTGATATAATATACAACCATTTGGGACCATATACTTCATTAAAAAATATACCGGCAATAGGAAAAATCAGATAAAGTATAGACGATATTTCAGCAATTGAAGTATCTTTTAAAAATTTCATATTTTATTCCGCCCTTTTAAAATGACTAATACAATATACTGCTATTATACTCCCTAAAACATACAAGAGTATTATAGCAAATGATATTAAATTGATATGATGATTTGAAGCAATATCTACACCTAGTTTACGCAAATGATAGCTCGGTAAAACATGAGCAACATGTTGAAGCCAATTTGGAAATGTGTTTATCGGAAACCACAATCCACCTAATACTGCTAAACCAATTGTTACGATATTAGCTAAAGCACTTGTTTTTTGAATATCATTTAACAAAGAAAATAATATGCCAAAAGTTATTAATAGAGACGCACCTAACCATAAAAATATTCCTGACTCTAACCATTGAACTGCACTCATTGCAACACCTTTATAAAAATGTCCAACCATAAAAATAACTAATATCGCTATTGCAAATTGCAGCATAGTTTTCACTACTTTTGAAATATAATAACTAGTAAAAGTAAATGGTGTTACCATTAATCTTTGGCGCCATTCATTTTGTTTTTCATTAATAATATCTAATGGAAAAGTTAGTAAACTAAAACTTAACAAACTATAAACCGTCATACTATACATATACTCTTTATAAAATTTAGGTTTAACATCTTCCGGCAATTCCAATATCGAAGTAAATAATATATAGAATATCACAGGAAATAAAATAGATAATATTAATGTTGTTTTTTTACGCATTATAACTTTAAATTCGATTTTCAAGTAACTTAGTATCATAATTAGATCCCCTTTGCTTTTTATTGTTGAAGTATGAATCAACAATTGAGACTTTTTGTATTTCAATATCATCCAAATTAATATGAAGTTGTTGAAGATATAAAATCGTATCATTTACATTTGAAGTAATAATTTTGATAGTGCCATTATGATTTTTTTGAATAACTAAATCATCTTTATCTAGTTTTAACTTTCTTATATATTCATCGGATAACGTAATCTGAGATTGCTGATTGGTTCTAATATGTGACGTTGAATCATTAAGTATTATTTCTCCATTTTCAATGAGAATAATTTTGTCTGACATACGTTCGACTTCTTCAATATAGTGCGATGTATAGAGTATCGTTCGATTATCTTCTTTTAAATTTTCAATAATTGACCAAAAATATTCTCTAATTTCTATATCCATAGTCGATGTTGGTTCATCTAATAAGATCAATTGTGGTTGTCCGATTAAAGATAATACAAAATCGAGTAATCGTTGTTGACCACCAGAAAGTTTATTTACAAATTGGTTCAGTTGACTAGAATCAAATTTCGTCAGTTCTATTATTTCTTCCAATGGTAATGGATTTTCGTAAAATGATTGATATAAGTTGATAATCTCAATAACTTTTAATTGATCTGGAAACATCGTTTTTTGGAACATTATACTGCGATTTTCACTTTGTAATAACTTGTCTTTATCAAATATCTCACCAGAATTAGCATTAACATTACCAATTAATATATCAATTAACGTTGACTTTCCAGCACCATTTTTTCCAATTAAAGCGATACATTTACCTTGTTCAATATCGAACGAAATATTTTTTAGAACACATCTTTTATTAAATGACTTGTTGATATTAGATATTTGAATCAATTTAATCACCTCTATTTTTTTCTTAATTTAATATTAGTAAATTTATTAGATTTAAAATAGAACACTTTGTCATAGATTTGAAATGACAAATGTCATTATTAGGTTTACATAATATATTTATCGTTATTTTAATTTTGGGCAAAATAAAAAGAGCCTCTATAATCGAGACTCCTTACAAATAAATTATAAAATTGGCGAAACTAATTTTGCTAACGATTCTTTGAATTTAACAGACAGCGGTCTATTGGCATATGATTCTTTGGTTAGTTGTTTTGATTTTGTAATATCATGTTCATAAGCCACCCTTAAATCCTTAGCAAGATTTTCATCATATACAAAGGCATTTACTTCAAAATTTAATTCAAAACTTCTAAAGTCCATATTTGCTGTGCCCACTGATACGATTTCATCATCAATTAAGCACATTTTAGAATGTATAAATCCATTTTCATACGTATAAATTTTAACACCACTTGATAATAAGTCAGAGGCATTTGAAAATGTCGCCCAATAAACTAAAGGATGATCTGGCTTACATGGAATCATTAGATGAACATCTACACCTGATTTAGCTGCAATTTTAATGGCATTTATATATGAGTTATCCGGAATGAAATAAGGCGATTGCAAATATACCGACTTCTTAGCGCTCATAATCATTTTTGTATAACCATATTCAATTTGATGCC
>NZ_JACYHC010001126.1:0-10218 GCF_017152085.1 Staphylococcus sp. EG-SA-2 | reverse complement strand
TGTGCTATCTACATTCGCACTGTTTGTGTTTGCACTAATATCAGATGTATCATTAGCCGTTGTATTTAATTGAGGTGTTTCTATCATATTGTTTTTTTCGGAATCTGCACTTGCATTATTTTTCGAAGATTGCGTTGTATCGTTCGATTGTTCTGAAGCTTGTGCTTGATGATTGCCTATCCCAAATAGTATAGTTGCCCCTACTATTACTGATGTGGTACCTACTGTAAAACGTCTAATCGAATACTTATTCTGCTTATTCGACAAATAATCAATTCTTTTTTTCAAAAATATTACTCCATTTCAATTTCTAGATTAGTCTAAATTGTATAATGAAATAAGAATTATATCAATTGCTTTTCGAAAAAAATTACGTAAAATTTGTTTTCTTCCTATTTATATAACTTAAAATTTTCTGTTAACTAGCAAAAATCAATATACCATTTTTACACTATTGCAAATGTTTTACTTTTCAAAAACTTAGAAGTTCTAAATTTTTCATCACCTTAAATTTTACTGTAATTTCAACAATCAAATTTAACTAACATTTTAAATTATTCATCATGCTAGCAAAAAAGGCCTAACGTATAAATGTACGTTAGACCTCATGTTCAACTTATTCATTTTACATTGTATATTAAACACATACATCATTGAATAAATGTTTGCTTACTAACCAATTTTTATGATCTTTAACAACAAGTTTTTCATCTTTAAGTTCATGAATAATATGACCAGCTGTTTCCCGGGAAATCCCAGCCATATCACTCATGAGTTGAATAGTTAAAAACTGTTTGATTTCATAAAATTCATCTTGATCGTACCCTACTGTCTGACATAGATGACAAAACAATTTAATAATTCGATCTTTAGCAAATTTACTTGTTAATGCCATGTTATAGTTCATGTGTTGCTGCTCATTATCATTTATTAATGCAAAAAGTGTCAAAAATATATCATCATTAGCTTTGCACAAAAAAGCCATCAATTCTCTAGGCAATCCAAGAACTGTACAATCGGTTAATGCTGTACACAATTCGTTAACCTCTTTCGGATGAAATAAGTTACTGATTGGAAATAATACTTGCTCTTTATTAAAATAACGATATACATCTCCATTTTGATTGTAATGTTCTCTAATAATGTTACCTTCAATTAAAAAGTAAATATTGCTACTTTCTTGTGGCGAAAAATAAATAACTTGGCCTTTCGTATAATGTCTGACAAAACATTCACTTTGATATGGTTGTAATATACTATATGGGATATTAATGTAATCTGCTAATGCCTTTAGTTCATGTTCTAATTTATTATTTCTACCCAAAATAAAGTTTTCTGTCATAAGTTAAACTCCTTCAAACCTTGCAAAGTGTCAGCAGACAACTTTTTCATTTGAATCAACGGAGAAACATATTTAATGTTTTGTCGCGTGATAAAGTGCTACATGTGAATGTGTGTACCTTTATTACCAATCAAAGCTTCGTATGCCTGCTCTAAATTGGTAATGATAACTTTTTTGTTTTCCCCACTTTCAACAAATCGTATCGCAGCTTCTATTTTTGGCAACATCGATCCTTCCGCAAACTTACCTTGTGCCGCGTATTTTTTCAGTGTTGCTACATCAATATCATCGATTTGTTGTTGATTAGGTTCATTAAAGTTAATAAATACATTTTCTACATTCGTAAGAATCATTAAGGTATCTGCTTCAATCAGCGTTGCTAATTTCTCACTAGCAAAATCTTTATCTATAACCGCTTCAACACCTTCATAGGTATTTTCTTTTTTTATAACTGGAATACCGCCACCACCGCATGCAATGACAATATTTTTACCGTCTGCTAAAGTTCGAATTAACTGGTGTTCTAGTATAGATTGAGGTAGTGGTGACGCAACTACTTTTCTATAACCACGTCCTGCATCTTCTTTAAAGACTGAGTCTGGCTGTTCTTTTTGTAATTCTTCAACTTCTTCTTTCGTATAAAAAGGACCAATTGGTTTGGTTGGGTTATTGAATCGTGGATCATCTTTATCTACTTCCACACGTGTAACGATTGTGCCTACAGTTCTATCACTATTCATTTCAGTTAAAATGCGATTGATTTCAGTTTCCAACCAATAGCCTATCATACCCTGTGACATTGCACCACAAGTATCCAATGGCATTGCCGGCGTTGTGTCACTGTTCGATTTAGCTTGTTGGATTAATAAACTTCCAATTTGTGGGCCATTACCATGTGAAATGACAATACGCGCTGGTGAATCAAATAAAGGTTTAAGGTTTTGCATCGCACGTCTAATAGCTGTTTGTTGTGCTTCAGCTGTTGCTTCTTTTGTCTGTATCGCATTACCGCCTAATGCAATGACAATTTTCTCTTTCATATTTTTGTCGCTCCTTTTAAAAAACATTTATCGTTCCCATCAATAACTTAATTAATCCGATAACTGCAAGTACGATAATAATCATAAAAAGAATATAGTCTGATTTAATCAAACGTGTCTGATTATTCTTTTGAACGATTGAATAAACAAGAAGAGCTGGAATATAAAGTAACATCGTCAATAATAAGTAATTGATACCTGCTGCATATATAAGCCATATAGCATAAATTGAGGCTATGATGCCAATCGTCCATTGCTTAGTAGTTGCTTGCTGTCGATGCTCTAAAGTGTATTTAACTTGGTAAAATGCACTGAACATGTAAGGGTATAAAATAGCACTTGATGCTAGTGAAAATGCAAATTGATACGCACTCTGTGTAAATAGCATACTTATTAAAAATAATTGTACTAATATATTGGTAATAAGCAGTGCATTTACAGGTGCTCCATTTTTATTTTCTTTAGCAAACCACTTTGGAAATAATCCATCTTTTGCAACAATGAAAGGTAATTCACCAGCAAGCAATGTCCATCCTAACCATGCACCTAGTACCGAAATAATTAAACCAATATTTACAAGTGTAGATCCCCAACCACCTACAATAGTTGCAAGCACCTGTGCCATACTTGGCGAATCTAATTGAGAAATATGATTTTGCAAAATCACGCCTTGAGCTAATACAGTTAATAAGAAATAGATAATTAAAACTGATATAAGTCCTATAACCGTGGCACTACCTACATCTTTTTTATTTTTAGCTCTACTAGAAAAAATTACTGCACCTTCGATACCGATAAACACCCAAACTGTCACTAGCATCGTACTTTTAACTTGGCTCATTGTGCTCGCCCAACTAAATGGCAATACACCCTCTGACGTCATACCGAAAAAGCCTGTTTTAAAAGTGTCAAAATTGAATGCAATTATCATGCATATGATTACAAGTAAAATCGGGATTAACTTTGCAACAGTAACAATACTATTGATAAATGCTGCTGTTTCAACGCCTTTTAAAATCAAGAAATGGACACCCCAGAGTAGTAACGAGGCGACAATAATACTTGGTAATGTGTTGCCTCCTTTAAAAATCGGGAAAAAGTTACCTACTGCTGACATCAATAGTGTTGCATAGGCAACATTGCCTAAAAACGCTGAGAACCAATATCCCCAAGCACTGATAAATCCTACAAAATCGCCAAATCCTGCTTGAGCATAACTATAAATACCACCGTCTAGCTCCGGCCGTTCATTGGTTAAATTTTGAAATACGAACGCTAATGAAATCATTCCTATAGCTGTAATAATCCAACCAATAATAATGGCTAATCCACCGGCTTTACCGCCCATATCAGACATTATATTGAACGCACCGCCACCAATCATGGATCCTATAACTAGTCCAATTAAAGAAGATTTACTGAGTTTGTTATCTCCTGATTCGTTCATATTCATTTCTCCTTTAATACCAATATGAGGTGTCTGTACATGACACTTATATCATCAGACACATCATATTCATATCGTTCCATTTAGTGATTAACTCCCCAATGTTGCTGCCATTACTGCCTTAATTGTATGCATTCTATTTTCAGCTTGATCAAACACTTTTGAATGTTCACTTCTAAAGATTTGGTCTGTAACTTCCATTTCAGCTAATCCATATTTTTCATAAATTTCTTGTCCATAAAGTGTATTTGTATCATGGAATGCTGGTAAACAATGTAAGAATATCGTTGAATCTTTACCTGTTAAATCAAACATCTGTTGATTCACTTGATAGTCTTTTAATAAATTAATACGTTGTTCAAATTCACTTTCTTCACCCATCGATACCCAAACATCTGTATATATAGCATCTGTATTTTCAACTGCTTCTGCAATATTATCCGTAATCATGATTGAACCACCATATTGACTCGCTTTTTCTTTTGCAATATCAACATATGCCTCTTTTGGATTTAATGATTTAGGTGTACAAATTCTTACATTAACACCTAACATAGCACCTGCTACCATTAATGAATGCGCAATATTATTACGTCCATCTCCAACGTAAGTTAAGTTTATTCCTTCTAGATATCCAAAATTCTCTTTTATTGTCATAAAATCAGCTAACATTTGTGTAGGATGCCAATCGTCTGTTAATCCATTCCACACCGGTACACCAGAGAACTTCGCTAAATCTTCAACAGCTTGTTGTGAAAAACCACGGAATTCAATACCATCGAACATTCTACCTAATACTTTCGCAGTATCCTCTACAGATTCTTTTTTGCCTAATTGAATATCATTTTTCCCTAAAAATTCTGGATGCGCACCTAAATCAATAGACGCAACTGTAAACGCTGCACGCGTTCTCGTCGAATTCTTTTCGAATAGTAGTGCAATATTTTTTCCAGATAAGTAGTGATGCTTAATACCGTTTTTCTTATACTCTTTTAATGTAATTGCAAAATCAATAAGTCCTTCGAATTCTGCTTTGGTAAAATCACTTTCTTTTAATAATGATCTGCCTTTTAAATCATACGGTTTTTGAATTTCTGTCATTATTTTCACCCTCGCTTCTATAATTTATTACGTTAAATGTCTTCTCTGAATAGTGGTTGACTCATACATCTAGGGCCCCCACGTCCACGTACCAGCTCGCTACCAGATATTTCAATGACTTTTATGCCTTTTTGTCTCAATAAATCATTCGATACATAGTTTCTATCGTAAGTCACTACAACGCCTGGTCTTATACATAATGTATTTGAGCCATCATTCCATTGCTCTCTAGCACCATCAATGACATCACCATTTCCTGTTGGAATGAATTGGATATCATCTATACCTAGTACGTCTTCTAAAGTATCTTTTAAATGACTAGATTGTTTGATGGCAATATCTTTATTTACGTCATCATATTCAATAATAAATATATTCATATTGCCTTCTGCCTTTAAAATGGCTGAATGCATTGTAAATTTGTCATAATCTATCATTGTAAATACTGTATCTAAGTGCATAAAAGTTCGACTAGTTGGAATTTCAATTGCTACTACTTTTTTAAACGTCGCCTGCGGATTTTCAAAAATACGTCGCGCTAACTTTTCAATAGCTTGTGCAGATGTACGTTCTGAAACGCCTATAGCCAAGACATCTTTAGATAAAACAAGTTCATCGCCGCCTTCAATATTGAATGGGCAATCTCGATCTAACCAGATTGGAATATTCGCATCTTTAAATCTAGGATGATGCTTTACAATATATTGAATAAATATTGATTCTCGTCGTCGTGCTCTCCAGAACATCCGATTGATTGTTATACCGTGTCCTATTGAGGCTTGTGGATCTCTAGTAAAATAAAGGTTTGGCATTGGATCTAAATAGAATGGATACTTATCATCCATGTACTCTACTAGATGTGTACATTTCGGATTAATTTCTTCCTTACGTACCCCTGACATTATTTTATCTACAAGTTCTTGATTAGAAAGTGTCGCAAATAATGTCTTAATTTCTTCTTCATGACCTAATATTGTTTTTTTAGACTCTGCTAATACATCATCAATAAATTCACTTCTTACTTGAGGATTTTCAATACTTTCAGCTGCTAACTTCTCAAGGTAAAGTACTTCAACACCCTCTTCTCTTAGCACCTGCGCAAAATGGTCATGCTCTTTTTGAGCTACTTCTAAATATGGAATATCATCAAATAGTAATCCATCTAAATAATCAGGTACTAAATTTTCTAATTCTTTTCCAGGACGCTTAAGTAACACAGTTTTTAAAGCTCCAATTTCGCTATTTACTTTAATTGGACCATCTGTCATGTCTATTTCCTCCTTTTATCTTTGAATTCATTTAGAGTATAGACAATCTTCAAACGCTTACATGTGATTATATTCACATAAAGAAAGTCGAAAATTTCATATCTTTTTGTTATACAATACATAATAATGGATTTTTATACATAAATAAAGGTGTTTTGGGTCAAAATATACATTTTTTATTCAAAAAGACCCACAAAAACACGTTGTATAAAGTTTTTTATACAGTCAAATGAATGACTATGAATTCTTTCTTTCCATAAAAAAACGCGTACACAAGTTAATATTTGGTAACTAACTTGTGTACACGTGATACGAAACTAATTTTTATTATTCATTTGATACATGTCTATTTAAATAATTTTGCATATACGTATTCTGCCATATCATTTGAGGCAGTTAAGATTAATGTAGTGTCATTTCCACTCACCGTACCTAATATCTCTTCTATATTTAGCTGATCGATAAAATAGTTTATGCCTTGGGCGAAACCAGGTGAGGTTTTAACGATAATGTATGAACCATTGATGATTGAACTTAGAACTTCATGTTCACAATAGTGTCTAAACTTTTCTCTCATCTCTTGTTCTGTTTGATTATTAATAGCTTTATAAATCCATGTTTCACAATCGATAGGGACACGATATATATTAAGTTCTTTCAAGTCTTTAGCAATTGTTGTTGCACTATATCTTACACCAAAATATTCTTCAATATATGAAATGATTTGTTCTTTTTTATAAATCTTATGCTTTTTAACTATTGTAGAAACAATTTCTAATCGTTTACTTTTCTTCATATTGTAAACTCCTTTGGTAGTTACGTTTCTTGTATTAAAAAATAAATTCATGCATGTTTCATTTATAATTTAACACTTTGTTTTGCAAAAGATAATAAAAATACATGTAAATTTTTTGTGACAACTTTTAAAATGAATTTTGTATTCTAAGTCAGCATTTAATTATCACATATCTACTACTTGTAATGATTTTAGACTGCCGAGTAGTCTTTCGGCAGACAACCCTCACACTCCTCTCATCTAATTACAAAGAGAGGGTATACCTACAAAGTCAATTATCAATGTAGGTATACCCCATATATAAGCTGTATTTAAAATTTAATTATTTATAAGTGTTTAACATTACTTCTTCTTGTTTATATATTTTTACTCCACGCCTACTTCATTCCATGCTTCATACACCTGTTCAGCTGTTTGCTCGTCATATAAATCTTTAGCCGCTTGGTATAATGCATCTTTACAATCTTTGAAGTTTGAATTACTTGTTAAGTATTCCGTTAATGCTCGGTAGTAAATTTGTTCTGATTTAGATTTCCCTATTGCTTGAATCACGTTATAAGCTGCTTTATTTGGAATTCCAGAATTCGTATGTACGCCACCATTATCTTTTTCAGTGAATACATAGTCTTTCATATGAGCTGGTTGACCAAATTGTTCTGGGTTTGACATGCTGCGTAAAGCGTCCCCCTCTTTTCCAGGTGTGTAGACATCTTCACCCATTAAGAAATCCTCGTCATCTACAAAGTATCCAAAAACATCTGAAAAGCTTTCATTTAGAGCGCCTGACTGGTCCTTATATTCTAAGTTCGCAGTCTCTTGTGTCACACCGTGTGTTAATTCGTGTGCCACTACGTCATTTGCACCCGATAAACTTGTGAATGTGCGACCATCACCATCACCATAGATCATTTTGTCACCAATCCATGCGGCATTATTTCTGTTATCTTGACCACCGTAGTTATTAACATGCGTTAATGAAACAATTGGACTACCTTGGTTGTCATATGATTCACGACCAAATGTGTCTTTGTAATAATCATATGTTTGTTTAGCGTAATAATTTGCATCTACGCCAGCACGTTGCTCATCTTTTACGAAGTTTTCATCTTCATTAGTAATCAATGTTGCTTGACCTGTTTGATCATTAAAGCTAAATGCTGATAATTTACCTTGATGCGTTAAATCTTCTAGGCTAAATCCACCGTCAATACTATTGATATTGATATCTTTTGTATCGCCAAGTACACCTTTTCCTTTACCAGTTTCTGCAGCTTCTTTAACTAAGTTCATTTTTTCTAAAATTTCGCCAGTTTGAGCATCAATTTTAACTTTCCAATGTGAAATTTCTGGTGTCACTGTAATTAACTCAACATTATAAACGTATTTATTACTGTCACCATCGATTTCAACTTTGTTTTCTTTAATGACTTTATCTTTAAGATTTTTCGCTTTATGCTTATCAATCTTAACTGCTTTAAATGCTTTGTCGGCTGCGTCATCTTTACTTAATGTCACTTTATTCGTTGGCTTTACTTTCTTCGCATCAGTATCCCCATTGATTAAAACGACTTTTCCTGATTTGTCTGCGTGTACTTTCACTTCTTTGTCAGGTGCATGAACACCATCAACACTCGGTTGCAATGTATAATGCGTAAATCCTTTTTTATCAGTTTTTACATCAGTAACAGCGTAATCTTGATAAATATTTTTTACATTTTCGGATTTAGGCAATTCTTTTAATGCTTTGACCGCATCACTCTTTTGAGTCACCTCAAATTTAATATCAGAATTAGCTGGTTTATTTTTTGAATCAATCGCTAATGCTGCTGGTGATAAAGTGCTCAACAATGTTACTGCTGCCATACTTGTAAATGCATATCTTGAAAATTTCCTCACATTTCATTCCTCCTGAAATCTTAAAAACAGCTTATAAATAAAATATTAATTTAATTTTTCAGAAAAGTAAATGATTATTTCTATTTATTTCGATACTTTTTGTTCGTTGATTTTATTTATTGATTCTTTTCTTTTTTAAAAATGTTATCTGTAACTAAATAAAATTTTAAAAATTGAGCTTAATTATATTTTAAAATTTATCAAGGCTTTATTTTTGTGAAAATATTAACAAATACAAAATAGTGCTCTATATACTTAATCAATGCTTGAAATATGTGAGATAACTATTTAAATAATCATGATCAAATAAACATTTTTATCAATTTCAAACAACTATGTAAGACGCAATAATCGTTATTATTTAATAAAAAAGACTAGAATGCGGTATCTCTCCTCACACTCTAGCCTTAATATGCCATTATTTTATTTACTTGTTTTGTATGGTGTATGTCCAACTGTTACTTCGACAACTCTATTATGATCAACGACAAACCAGATGCCTAATGTCTTTTTAGCATTTTGATAGTAAAAAATACCGCTATCAGCTTCCTTTGTTTTACCATTTTCTTTTTTCAAGTCCTTGCCATAAGCTTTTTGGATATCTTTTAATGAAATATTATTTTTAACTACAAATTGCAATTGACTTGCTTCGTTTCCTTTTGCAGAAACACCTTTAAAAGTTTGATCATATTTCTCTACTTTTTTTATCGTATTCGTTTTAGCTAATTTAATACCATTGAATTTCACATTATCATACTTAATCGCGTTAATAAAATTCTTATCCAGAATAAAATTAGCATTATTACCAATATAACCATTATAAGTATAATATGGGGTTATTGCTGCCTGTGCCTGTTTACTTGTTGGCGCCGAATTTTCAACAACTGTTACTCCAATCAGTGTGCCCAATGCTAATGTTGCTGCTACACAAACTTTACTGGTTTTATTCATAATTATCTCTCTTTTCCATACAAATATTTTATTCCTTACACTTTTATTATAACTTTTTCAGCCATAAAAATACTAATGATTATATTTATAAATACACAACAGTTTTGTTATACTAATTGAAGTACACAAAAAACAATGAAAATATTAATATCGCCTACTTTTCTAATATTTATTTTTTAAAATGATTATGGCAATATTGAAATAAATTATTTAGCTTCACGTATCAACTACTTTTCATTAACATGGAGGCGTTATATTTGAAAAAACTTCTTATTACCATCGTAATTATCGTATTAATCGGAGCACTTGGGTTCGCAATTTATGCTGCAATAAATCATTCTACATCATCAAGTAATAACCAAGAACAAGAAAATAAA
>NZ_JACYHC010001125.1:0-700 GCF_017152085.1 Staphylococcus sp. EG-SA-2 | reverse complement strand
ATGGTATCGGAAGAATTGACCATGTAGAAAATAGACTTGTAGGTATCAAATCAAGAGAAATTTATGAGGCACCTGCTGCAGAAGTTATTTTAAAAGCGCATAAAGCATTAGAAACGATTACGTTAACTAAAGATGTCGCACACTTTAAACCAATCATTGAGAAGCAATTTGCTGAACAACTATACAATGGACTTTGGTTCTCACCTTTAACTGATAGCTTGAAATTATTTATTGATAGTACTCAGCAATACGTAAGTGGTGATGTCAGAATTAAATTATTCAAAGGTAATGCCATCGTGAATGGTAGAAAATCACCTTACACATTATATGATGAAAAATTAGCAACTTATACAAAAGAAGATGCATTTAATCAAGACGCTGCTGTTGGCTTTATCGATATCTATGGTTTACCTACTCAAGTAAATGCGATGTTGCATGGAGGCTATAGCAATGAGCAATAAAGCTTGGGGCGGTAGATTTGAAGTACAACCTGAAGAGTGGGTTGACGACTTTAACGCATCCATTACTTTTGACCAAACGCTCATAGATCAAGATATCGAAGGCAGCATTGCGCATGCAACTATGCTTGCGAATCAAGGCATTATTAGTCAACAAGACAGCGAACAAATTATACAAGGACTAAAATCTATTCAACATGATTATCATCAAGATCAAATTCAATTTAGTGCATCATTAGAAG
>NZ_JACYHC010001124.1:0-700 GCF_017152085.1 Staphylococcus sp. EG-SA-2 | reverse complement strand
ATGGTATCGGAAGAATTGACCATGTAGAAAATAGACTTGTAGGTATCAAATCAAGAGAAATTTATGAGGCACCTGCTGCAGAAGTTATTTTAAAAGCGCATAAAGCATTAGAAACGATTACGTTAACGAAAGATGTCGCACACTTTAAACCAATCATCGAGAAGCAATTTGCTGAACAACTATACAATGGACTTTGGTTCTCACCTTTAACTGATAGCTTAAAATTATTTATTGATAGTACTCAGCAATACGTAAGTGGTGATGTCAGAATTAAATTATTCAAAGGTAATGCCATCGTAAATGGTAGAAAATCACCTTACACATTATATGATGAAAAATTAGCAACTTATACAAAAGAAGATGCATTTAATCAAGACGCTGCTGTTGGCTTTATCGATATCTATGGTTTACCTACTCAAGTAAATTCGATGCTACATGGAGGCTATAGCAATGAGCAATAAAGCTTGGGGCGGTAGATTTGAAGTACAACCTGAAGAGTGGGTTGACGACTTTAACGCATCCATTACTTTTGATCAAACGCTCATAAATCAAGATATCGAAGGCAGCATTGCACATGCAACTATGCTTGCGAATCAAGGCATTATTAGTCAACAAGACAGCGAACAAATTATACAAGGACTAAAATCTATTCAACATGATTATCATCAAGATCAAATTCAATTTAGTGCATCATTAGAAG
>NZ_JACYHC010001123.1:0-701 GCF_017152085.1 Staphylococcus sp. EG-SA-2 | reverse complement strand
GAATCTGAGTCACTATCTGATGTTTCTTCTTCGTAGTAGCCATTATCAAGTGTGAAATCATCATGATCCGTAATTGTTACATCAACTTCGCCACCATCGGCATCTTTATCATCTTCAGTTGTATTTGTACCTGTTTGAGTTAAACCAGCAGGCTTTTCAAAGATAACTTTGTATTTACCACTATCTAAATTATCAAAGCGGTATTTACCATTTTCATCTGTTTCAGTTGTACCAATTACTTCGCCTTTTTCGTTTTGCAAAGTAACTTTAACACCTTTAATTCCTTTTTCAGTCGAATCTTGTTTACCATCTTTATTACTGTCGTACCAAACATAATCACCTAAACTATATTTTGGTGTTTTGTAGAATCCACTATCTAATGTCATGTTGTCAGCGTCTTTAATGACACCTGTTGTAGTTAGTCCATCAGAATCTACAGCATCATCTGTACCTGCATTTGCAGTTGTCGGTGTATAACCGGCTGGTGTTGAAAACTCTACACTATAAGTTCCATTGCTTAAACCAGTGAACTGATATTTACCATTTTCATCTGTTGTCGTACGATCTAATTCTTTACCGTTACTATCTTTAAGAATGACATAAACACCTTTAATCCCTTTTTCATTGGCATCTTGTTTACCATCTTTATTTGTATCTTCCCATACATAGTCACCTAGATTATATTTCTTTTGGTCGCCATT
>NZ_JACYHC010001122.1:0-702 GCF_017152085.1 Staphylococcus sp. EG-SA-2 | reverse complement strand
TCAATATGTTCATGGGTTACTAAAATACCATTTAAATCTTGAATATTACGGTCAATTTGACTAAACAATTCTTCCATTTTCTTGCCAGTCAAACCAACATCAACTAATAGACTACCTTTTTCATTTTCTACAAAAGTGGCGTTACCTGTACTACCACTTGCTAATACACTCATGCGTATCAAGCGGCTCATCCTTTCTCTTTAAACAGTCAATCTCTCTATATGACTGCAATATACATCAGTGCAAATATACGATTTTCCCTACAGAAACTATCAGTATATTAGCTGTTTTGTATACCTTTCCTATTATGTAACTTTAGTTCATCGACCGGTCTCTTATAATTAAATTTTGATAATCACGTGCAATGAATGTCCTAATTATTATAACAATGATTAGACAAATACTAAAGTTTTTAAAATAACAGTTACACTAATTTTACAATGCGGTACTACTTAAAATATGAATAAATGCGCACGTTGGAGACACAGAAACGTCAGCCATAATAAACCGTACCAGCAAAAAGCTAGCACCGCTTCTCACATATGATGAGCTTGCAATGCTAGCTTATTACGATTCATATTAATGATTAATAATTTTAGGGTTATTATTTGTCGCTTCGACATAGTAAGTATTCGTTTTGTCCTTACCGTCATGCTTCACTTTAATTTCCCAGTTTGGTTGTAACAATTGAACATTCGTTTC
>NZ_JACYHC010001121.1:0-702 GCF_017152085.1 Staphylococcus sp. EG-SA-2 | reverse complement strand
GGAAAATAGCGCCAACTTCTGGTGTTTTATCTACTTTAAATCCTGCAACTTTTGCTGCGTAATTCCAGTTATTTGCATTGCCCCATAAACTTCCTATACTTCTACCTAATTGTGCACGACGATCGAAGGCATAATATGTGCAGTTTCCATAAGCATATAAGTTTCCTCTGTTAGCAACTGATTTATTGTAGTTATGTGCAACAGGTACAGTTGGTACTGATTTTTGTACTTGAGCAGGTTTATATGCTACATTAACTGTCTTAGCTACTGCTTGCTTAGGTGCTTGCTTAACTACTACTTTTTTAGACGCTTGTTGTACAGGTTGTTTTACTACCTTTTTAGCTTGGCTTGCTTTTCTTACTGGTGATTTAACCGCTTTAGTTTGTTTCACTTTATTTTGAGGCACAAGTGAAATCACGTCACCAGGAAAAATTAAAGGTGTTACACCAGGATTGTATGAATATAATTGATTCAACGTTAAGTGATGCTCTAAAGCAATCTTATATAATGAATCGCCAGCAACTACTGTATAAGTTGTCGGTGATTGCGTTTGTGCTTGAACATTTGATACATAGTTATGTTGAACAGGTGTTTTTACTTGTGTGCCATGTTGTTGTGCATGTGCTGCATTATTTAAAGCTAAAAAAGCTAACACTGACGAAACCGTCACTGTAAGAGTTTTTTTCATCTTGCTGTCATTCC
>NZ_JACYHC010001120.1:0-702 GCF_017152085.1 Staphylococcus sp. EG-SA-2 | reverse complement strand
GGAAAATAGCGCCAACTTCTGGTGTTTTATCTACTTTAAATCCTGCAACTTTTGCTGCGTAATTCCAGTTATTTGCATTGCCCCATAAACTTCCTATACTTCTACCTAATTGTGCACGACGATCGAAAGCATAATATGTGCAGTTTCCATAAGCATATAAGTTCCCTCTGTTAGCAACTGATTTATTGTAGTTATGTGCAACAGGTACAGTTGGTACTGATTTTTGTACTTGAGCAGGTTTGTATGCTACATTAACTGTCTTAGCTACTGCTTGCTTAGGTGCTTGCTTAACTACTACTTTTTTAGACGCTTGTTGTACAGGTTGTTTTACTACCTTTTTAGCTTGGCTTGCTTTTCTTACTGGTGTTTTAACCGCTTTAGTTTGTTTCACTTTATTTTGAGGCACAAGTGAAATCACGTCACCAGGAAAAATTAAAGGTGTTACACCAGGATTGTATGAATATAATTGATTCAACGTTAAGTGATGCTCTAATGCAATCTTATATAATGAATCGCCAGCAACTACTGTATAAGTTGTCGGTGATTGCGTTTGTGCTTGAACATTTGATACATAATTATGTTGAACAGGTGTTTTTACTTGTGTGCCATGTTGTTGTGCATGTGCTGCATTATTTAAAGCTAAAAAAGCTAACACTGACGAAACCGTCACTGTAAGAGTTTTTTTCATCTTGCTGTCATTCC
>NZ_JACYHC010001119.1:0-702 GCF_017152085.1 Staphylococcus sp. EG-SA-2 | reverse complement strand
GACGCAACGCAATTCCTTTAGGCGATAAATCACTCACAGTATTTGGAATTGGCAATTTTATTACTAAACTTTCAAGTGCACCTCCAGGTTGGAATAATTTTTTGAAGAATGGTGCACTCCATACTAAAACAAAGGCAGTTAAAATGACGAACGGACTCCAAGCAAAGACAATTTCTTTAGGCGTTCGTTTTTGAATTTTATGTTCTGATTCTTTCAACCTGAAAATGTTTTTCGGTTTAAATTTACGACAAACAAATGCTAACACCACCATTGTTGCTAGTGATGGGATAATGTCTGCTAGTTCTGGACCATGGAATATTGTTAATAATAATTGTAATCCAGTATATGTACCACTCACTGTTAAAATGACAGGTAAAATTTCTTTAATACCTTTCATGCCATCTATAACGAATACTAAAACAAATGGGATAATAAAGTTTAAAATTGGAAGTGTTAATGCTGAATATCTCGCAACATCTAATGTTGTAACGCCTCCACTTAAGTTAAACGTATCAATAATACTAACTGGTAAACCAATTGCACCAAAGGCACCCGCCGCACCATTAGCAATTAAGCATAACATCGCTGCTTTTAATGGTTCAAATCCAAGTTGAATTAATAATACTGCACAAATCGCAATTGGCACACCAAATCCTGCTGCACCTTCTAAAAATGCGTTGAAACAAAATCCAATTAATAATA
>NZ_JACYHC010001118.1:0-702 GCF_017152085.1 Staphylococcus sp. EG-SA-2 | reverse complement strand
GACGCAACGCAATTCCTTTAGGCGATAAATCACTCACAGTATTTGGAATTGGCAATTTTATTACTAAACTTTCAAGTGCACCTCCAGGTTGGAATAATTTTTTGAAGAATGGTGCACTCCATACTAATACAAAGGCAGTTAAAATTACGAACGGACTCCAAGCAAAGACAATTTCTTTAGGCGTTCGTTTTTGAATTTTATGTTCAGACGCTTCCAATCTGAAAATGTTTTTCGGTTTAAATTTACGACAAACAAATGCTAACACCACCATTGTTGCTAGTGATGGAATAATGTCTGCTAGTTCTGGACCATGGAATATTGTTAATAATAATTGTAATCCAGTATATGTACCACTCACTGTTAAAATGACAGGTAAAATTTCTTTAATACCTTTCATACCATCTACAATGAATACTAAAACAAATGGAATAATAAAGTTTAAAATTGGAAGTGTTAATGCTGAGTATCTCGCAACATCTAATGTTGTAACGCCTCCACTTAAGTTAAACGTATCAATAATACTAACTGGTAAACCAATTGCACCAAAGGCACCCGCCGCACCATTAGCAATTAAACATAACATCGCTGCTTTTAATGGTTCAAATCCAAGTTGAATTAATAATACTGCACAAATCGCAATTGGCACACCAAATCCTGCTGCACCTTCTAAAAATGCGTTGAAACAAAATCCAATTAATAATA
>NZ_JACYHC010001117.1:0-703 GCF_017152085.1 Staphylococcus sp. EG-SA-2 | reverse complement strand
GACTAGGTAGCTCTGGTTTATCAGCGACTGAATTTTATTATCGTATGATTCGTATGGGGCTAAAAGGTAATGTTACTACCGATTCACATTTAATGAAAATATCGGCATCCCTACTATCTCATTCGGACATGTTTATTGCTATGTCAAATAGTGGTAATACTTCGGAATTAATTTCAGCAGCGGAAGTCGCCAAATCTCATGGTGCATATGTCGTTGCCATCACAAATTTCGAAGGTAGTAAACTTACAGATTGTGCAGATTTAGTACTTTTAACAACGGATCAATCGCGTAATACCGACCATCAATTTATCAACACACAAATTGCGACACTCTTTTTAATCGATATCGTGAGTTATCATTTATTAGAAAATACAAATCTGAGTCAAACTTATCAACATACTAAATCTATTATCCTAGACAACAAATAACTAGTAGTATATTCAAATCCACCTGCAACTGTAGACAATCATCGTGATTGTCCTAACGAGTTGCTAGGTGCTTTTTTAATTTCAATACCAAATACTTTTTTACATTTTTGAGATCTATACGTTCAACCGTCTTCAATTTAATATGCCCGTGGCACACTGTTGGTTGATATAGTTTAGATTGGTCCTAGATAGAGTGTGATGTGTGGAACTAACAACAGCTCTCATCTCTCGTAACGGTTTCAAATTCTATTTTAGAATGACTCCTTCTTTCAACT
>NZ_JACYHC010001116.1:0-703 GCF_017152085.1 Staphylococcus sp. EG-SA-2 | reverse complement strand
GTAATACATGAATATAATTATTTTGACTATTATAAGAATCGATGGGGCTTATTTGGATATTGTAGATTTATACCTTATTTAAAAAAAAGGTTAAACAATAAAATAGTACTTATGAAATATAAAGTTCCAAAGAGACAGAGACATTAAGTTCTTAGGCAATGTAAAAAAGCTGATTTCTATTAATTATTTGATAGAAATCAGCTTTTTTCAAATGTATTTGATAATTTACAGCTCGTTGAGCTGCTGTTTTCTAGGGATTTATGTCCCATTCCTTTTACGAGAAGGTTTTTACGAGTTTTATGTAACTATTAGAAGCTATCTTTTTATATGACCATTAGTCAATATATGTATGACAAATCAGCACAATAATTTCAGTTTTACATCACTTAATCAATGAAAATGTGCTTGTTGATATTTGAATATTTACATTCAAACAATATTCATCGTTATTTCTATCAACTTAAAATTCGCAATAAAAAACTGCCAGCATGCGAATAGGGCAGCTGACAGCATCGTTCTTATTTCTCTTTTAAATATTTAATGGAAGCCTCTTTAAAAATATCAATATATTTCAGATACATATCTTTTTCAATATATTCATCGATTTGATGTGCCATTAATGGATTACCTGGTCCAAAAATGGCTAAATCAACATTGTCCTTATTATCTCCTAAGAAACTAGAGGCATCTGTTGCACCTACAA
>NZ_JACYHC010001115.1:0-10224 GCF_017152085.1 Staphylococcus sp. EG-SA-2 | reverse complement strand
TACAAGGAAAGATGCTATCTTCCGAAGGATTGGCCCAAGAATTGAACCAACGCATGACCCAAGGGCAAAGCGACTTTGTATTCGTCATTGGCGGATCAAACGGCCTGCACAAGGACGTCTTACAACGTAGTAACTACGCACTATCATTCAGCAAAATGACATTTCCACATCAAATGATGCGGGTTGTGTTAATTGAACAAGTGTACAGAGCATTTAAGATTATGCGTGGAGAAGCGTATCACAAATAAAACTAAAAAATAGATTGTGCATAATATAAAAGGAGCGGATTTATATTAAAACTTTGAATTCAAAAATTATTGAAAGGGAAGCTACCTTAGAAATTGAATCTATGGCAACTAATACATTGAAAATAAACCCGGATATTAATTCAAACGATACAAAAATGTCTTTCGATGGAGAATTGGAAGTGTATGATTCTGAAAATTTGAGTAAAAAAAATTTCGTTGGAAAAATACAAGTTCAAGTTAAAGGAAAGGAAGTAGCTAAAAGAGGAGGTAAGGTTATTCATCGAAGTAATGTCAAAATGAATGATTTAAAGGCATACCAACGAGAAGGTGGTGTGTATTACTTTGTCGTGTATTTAATCGTTGAGAATAAAAAAGTTGTTGAGAAGCAGGTTTATGGTAAACAATTACATCAATTAGATTTACAATTTTTACTGCAAAAAAAGCAGAAAAGCGTCACTATAAAAATGTATGAAATTGAAAATGAAAAAATTTTATATAATAATTGCGTAAAATATATAAATGAAAAGAGATTACAAAACCAAGTAGGTCAAGTTAAAGTAAAGAACATAGAAAAAGCTTTATCATATATAGCTACACCTGAAAATATTGTGATGGATCATAGAGGTTTACCATTAAATGATTTTTATGGCTATATAAAAATTAATTCATCTGAATTAGATGTAACTATACCAGATGGAGTATTAAGTATGGAAAAAGTAAAAAGAGTGAACAAAAAGCAGATAATAAAAGAAGGCAAGTTATTATTTGAAGGTATGGTAGGTATAGAAACTTCAAAGGAATCCATCTCTATAACTATAGATGATATTTTCAAAATTCAAACATTTGAAAGTGATAACAAAAGTACATATACAATGTTACCATTTAAAAAATTAAATATAGCCGAACAATCTTTTAATGTTATAAACGAATTGTCGAAAGGCGGCGAATTCTTTTTGGATCAAATCCAATTAGTAATCCAACCTTTTGAAATTAATATTATTGAAATAAAAGAAACAATAAATAAGTTGAATATTAAATTATCAGAGTATAGTAACTTGCTTTCGTTTGATGTGAGTCTAAAATCTACAGAATTTGATAAGCAGATGAATGAGATAAAAGGTTTATTAGAATTATTGGAATATAAAAATTTTAAAGATTTTAAAATGCATAATAATGGATACTATAAAATGAAGTTTTGTGGAAAATTTATATTATTATTTAAAGACAATACATCATTGTATAATGTCTACTCTAATGACTTTGTAGATAGATTTGAGGCTGTTACAAAAGAAAGAGTTGTACAGATGCCAATTGTTTACACATTAACAAGAGATATGATTGTAGATGTACTGAATTTTGATATAAATGTTATTAAAGAATGTATTGAATCAGATAAAATTGCTATTCAATCTGACATTAAATGGGAGAAATTAAATAACTTTGCATTAGAATTAATCGCAGCCTATGATGAAACTCAAAGAACCGATTTATTAGAATTAGCTGAATATGTATTAAATAATTTGCTGAATTTTGATAATGATAAAATATTTATGAACTTAATCAACAAAGCTCAAATTATAAAGAGAAGAAGAAATGATGTAGATGAAAAATTGTTAATTAAGTTATTCAAATTGAGAGATAAATTAATAGACATTGATAAAGAAATAGCAACATTGTATATCAACGTAGTATCAGGGAGTAAGCAAGAGGCAAAAATAAGATATGAAACCCTCAATGCTGCAGATTTGGAAATATTTAATGCTTACCCGATTTTTAATTTATATAAAAAATTAATAGAAAGTTGAGATTATGACGAAAAATACTTTTAGAGAAAGAATTCAAAAAACATATACAAAAAAAGATCTTGAGAAAGCTTTAGGTCTTAAAAACAAAGCTCAATTGCAGAAACGAATTGATAAATTAGTTGATATTTATAAGGTTGATATGAAGAAATTTCAAAAAAATTCTGGCGAAAGTGAAAGAGCTGCTTATAGTTTCAATGGGATTGCTTTTGATATACTATGTGTCTTATTAAATAATATGACAGATGATATGCTCCCTAAAGCAATAACAGATGAAGACGTAAAGTTAAGAAAAAATGCGATAGAGCATATCGATATTGACCAATATGCACATTTTATTAAAAGCATTAAAAATGATATAGATAAAATTGAATTTAAGCCATTAAAGTTACATATACATGCACAAAAAGCATATCAAGATGTAAAAAAAGTATTTGATTCAGGTAATAAAATAAATGAAAAGTTGCAATTAGTTTCAGAAGTAATGAATCAATTACCTATTGATAAACAAGTTGAATTAAGTGATAAAATCGCATTTGCTATACATGAAACTATTTATTCTACATTCGCAGAGATCAAGTATAATGAAAGGATTGCTGAGCATAATCAAACAAGTGAAAACTCAAGTCAGTATGATTTTAGATTTAACTATTTCGTAAATCAATTAACTGATAATGTAATAACAGAAGATATAAATGAAGAAAAAGCCTTTATATATGATAATGATGAACAATTAGATTGGTTATTGGTTAACATACTAAATAAAGTTCAACGGGCTGCTGATGGTTGGGGGATGAGAAACGCTAAGCCTCATCATAGAACACAAAAGTTTAGAGATATTGAACATTATTTCCTTAGAGACGTATCGAAAATGATTGATAAAGAGCTTAACAAAAAGGAAAACTTAAATAAACAATCTAAAAAATATGACTTCGATAATAAGATAAAGGTCATTAATGACAATATTGAGTTTTTTAATGAGGATGAACAAATTAGAAAGCATTTATTAGAGTTACGTAAACGATTAGACTTTCATTCTGCAGCAGTATTAAATCAGAAAAATCATTCACACATAGGCAATGAAATGTTCCAATATTTTATGGATGATATGCAACAAGTTGTAACATTGATAGACCGATACATTAATAAGACTGAACATTATAATGATATGAAAAATGGCTATATTAATGAATATAAATCATTTTATAATGCATATAATAATGAAATTGAAGTGACTAAGACGTACGAAAATAACATCCCAATGGCAATGTTAATGAAACAATTTAAGAATCAACTGTTAAAAAGAAGGAATAACCGAAAAAGCTCTAATTGAAGTTAAGTAGAAAATTAATAAATAATTGGTAAGCTCAATCCCTCATATAAAGGGATTGAGCTTATTTATTTGGTGGAATTTTTTTTGAAATTTTTTGCCACTTCATCAATGACCTCTATTTAGTATTAGGATTGTCTTATCAAAACGTTTTGAACAAATTTTAAGTTGAAAGTGAGCGCGCCACTTTCAACCATAAAGGAGAAGATTTACATGGAGACAAGAGACAAACTGATGTCATTGACTCAAAGTGACAAAACACAGCAATGGCTAATGGACAAGTCATCTAACCAAGATGACATTCAACAATTGCAGCAACAATTCAGCCAGCAGTTAGATCAAAAATATAATGCACTTTTAGCTGACAATCAAGCTAAGTTAGACCAATATGTGGAAGTACATCAAGGATTGGAAGCATTAAAGGAAGAGATTGAATCAGAATCCATTAAACTTAATATAGATAAATTACCCGATATCAAAGCAACAATGCTTGAAAGAGCCAAGAATGATGAACATTCTGATAAGATCGAAAAGCTATTTGATAGGTTAGAACAGGCATTAAATGGTACGAATCGATTATATACGCAATTATCGTTGATTGGTACACGAACACATCGAATTACAACTAAAAATTTTAATCTTCAAGGCTTACCAAAATCCGTCCAACGTATGATTTTACCTTCACAATTCAAAAAGGTATATACAATCGATTTCAAGTCATTTGACCCTTCAGTTGTTGGATACATGACGCAAGATTCTAAACTGATTGACTATTTGAATCATAAAGAAGGTTTATATGACGCATTATTAGAAGATTTATCACTGTCCAAAAAGGAGAAAAAGTTCGTTAAACGTACATTTATTGGTTCGTTTTTATTTGGCGGCAACTTCGATAGCCCCAAATTCAAGTTGAAACATTATGTAAGTGAAGAGCAATGGTTGGATACGGTCAGCCAATTTACAAAAGTCAATGAACTTAAGAAACAAATCGAAGAGCATAAAACCATGCCGATGCCCTACGGCATTGAACATGATATGAGCGCATTTCAAGGTAGCAGTATTATGGCAATCTACGTACAAACTGTAGCGAGTTATATTTTCAAGCACATTCTGCTAAAAGTGTACAAAGCACAGTGCGATCAAAAAACGTTCAAGATTATAGTACCGATACACGATGCGATTATGATTGAATGTGAAGATGAAGAAATTGCACAAAATGTGGGTCAGTTAATGAAAGATACGGCTAACCAGTTGTTCAATGGTGAATTTGCACATGTGACAGTGGAAGAAATAGGAGGCGTAGACCATGAATAATGATAGAGGACAAAGCCTACACATCCCAAGTAGTACACCAATCAAAGAAAATAATATATATGTAGCTACGTTACATTCTGTGATCCAAACAGATTTCTCAGGTGAAATAAAGCACCAATTCACGTATGAAATTGAAGTGAACAATCAGATTGTATATGCGAATCGTAATATTCCAACAAAACCGAGCGCTAATCAGTTGTCAATTCATGATTGGCTTAAACGTCATAGCAACTATAGCGTGTGTCATAAAACGTATGAACCTTACATTGACCGTAAGCATTTAATCCATATTGGTCAATATAATGGTAATTATTATGTAAACGATGTAGCGCCATTAAATGAAACTGGAGGCATATTATAATGAACCATATATTACAAATGTTATCTAAGCTATTAAGTGAAGCTAAGGAGGCAATCGACCGTCAAGGTCTGATTGCTATCCTAACCCTTAGTATTGGTAATGGCAATGAGATAGAAGAAACGGCACAAGGTGAAGCAATATATAGCAAACTTATTGATAAGTTACAACTTAATATCCCTAAAGATAAGGATTACCGACCTAATATCTATAGTTATTTTGGTATTCAGAAGAAACCCAATGATACAGTACTAATGGAAATGATGATAGAGGTTTTTCATATTAAACGTTTTAATTCAGAATTATTTGTTTTCAAAGCTAACGGTTGGCAAAAGATAAATAAAGATGAATTACAAGGATTGGTAAGTAAAATGATACAAGTACTATTTATCGACTACAAACCTTCACAAAGTACACTAAGAAATGTGGTTGATGGTCTACAAAAATCAACAGATGTAGAAGAGCTTGTTGAGGATAAGCAGTATATTGGTTGCGGTCCTAACATGTTTAATCTAAATACATTTGAAGTTGTTAAAAATTGTATAGATATATTCCCTAAAACACGCTTGAATATAGAAATAGATAAAGGTGATGTTATAAATGAAAATATACCTGACCACTTTAGTAAATACATGCTAGAGCTTGCTAACTTTGATACCGATTTAAAGCACTTTCTGATACAGCATACAGCAATACTGCTTACTGCTAATACCAAACTACGAAGAGGTTTGATTCTGCATGGCGCTGCTAATAATGGAAAATCAGTATATATAAAGTTGTTGAAATCATTCTTTCATCAAAATGACGTTATATCAAAAACGCTAAACGAACTTGGTGGACGTTTTGATAAAGAAAGCTTAATTGGGAAACGATTAATGGCAAGTGATGAAATTGGTGAGGCAAGAATCAATGAGAAGGTAGTAAATGACTTTAAGAAGTTACTTTCAGTTGAACCTATCCATGTTGATAGAAAGGGACAGACACAAGTAGAAGTCACATTAGATTTAAAACTGATTTTTAATACTAATGCTGTACTAAACTTTCCATCTGAGCACGCAAAAGCATTAGAGCGTAGAATTGCTGTTATTCCATGTGAATATTATGTTGAAAAAGCTGATCCCGACTTAATTGAAAAGTTACAGGATGAAAAGAAAGAAATCTTTCTTTACTTGATGTATGTGTATCAACAGATTGTAAAAGCAGATATCGAGTACCTTGAAAATAGCCGTGTCACTGAAATTACTCACGATTGGTTAAATTTTGGATATGAATTTGTTTCTAGCAGGTCCGTAAGTATTCCAAATCAGAAAGCATGTATTAATTTACTCCGAAAACTTACAGCAATTAAACCAGGGTCACGTATCAAAGTGTCTAGGCTAAATGAGGTTATTAGAGATGAAATTAAAGTAAGCTCTCAAGTTATTAATGATTTGGTTCAAGCTAACTTTAATGTACAAAGTAGACTAAATAATGGTTATAAGTATTGGATCGATTTAGGATGGAAAGAAACTGATAAAAAAGATGACATGATTTCATTCGATGAAAATGAGAATGTAACAGATGATGAGTTCTTATACGAAGATGATTTGAACTTAGGTTGGGAGGACTTTGACGATGAATAATGAACAAATTGAAGCATTTGTAGAAGTGCTTGTACCTATCATAGAAGAACGTATCAATAAAGGTAATTAAGGCTAATTACGTACTACAGGCAGTTGCCTGTAGTACTCATATGATTAAGTGGTAAAAGTGATAAAAATGAAACGAAATTATAAATATATATTATCTATATGTTGTTACAAGACCGATAGTCTGTAGCAATAATCTAATAAAAGGAGCGGTATGATATGAAGGGTAAAATTGCACTTTATTCACGCGTTAGTACGTCAGAGCAGTCGGAGCATGGGTACTCAATCCATGAGCAGGAACAAGTACTCATCAAAGAAGTTGTGAAAAATTTCCCAGGTTATGACTATGAGACATATACTGACTCAGGCATTTCAGGTAAAAATATTGAAGGTCGTCCGGCAATGAAACGTCTATTACAAGATGTTAAGGATAATAAAATCGAAATGGTGTTAAGTTGGAAATTGAATCGTATCTCACGATCAATGAGAGACGTGTTTAATATTATTCATGAATTCAAAGAACATGATGTAGGGTATAAATCGATTTCTGAGAATATTGATACATCCAATGCTTCTGGAGAAGTACTCGTTACAATGTTTGGGTTAATAGGATCTATAGAACGCCAGACTTTGATTTCGAATGTGAAACTTTCTATGAATGCTAAGGCAAGGAGCGGAGAGGCAATCACCGGTCGTGTTTTAGGCTACAAATTATCACTTAATCCACTTACACAGAAAAATGATTTGGTTATCGATGAAAATGAAGCTAATATTGTACGTGAAATTTTCGATTTATATTTGAATCATAATAAAGGCCTCAAAGCCATTACAACCGTACTTAATCAAAAGGGGTATCGTACTATTAATCAAAAGCCATTTTCAGTGTATGGTGTTAAATACATTTTGAATAATCCAGTCTATAAAGGCTATGTCAGATTCAATAACCATCAAAACTGGGCTGTACAGCGAAGAAGTGGCAAAAGTGATAAAAATGATGTGATATTGGTCAAAGGTAAACATGAAGCCATTATAAGTGAAGAGGTATTTGATAAAGTTCATGAAAAATTAGCTTCTAAAAGTTTTAAACCGGGCAGACCTATTGGTGGAGATTTCTACTTACGTGGCCTTATTAAATGCCCAGAATGCGGAAATAATATGGTATGTCGACGGACGTATTATAAAACGAAAAAGTCCAAAGAACGGACAATCAAGCGTTATTACATTTGTTCCTTATTCAATCGTTCAGGGAGTTCTGCATGTCACAGTAATTCCATCAATGCTGAAGTCGTCGAGCGTGTAATTAATGTTCATTTGAATCGTATTCTGTCTCAACCAGATATTATCAAGCAGATTGCGTCAAATGTGATAGAAGAACTGAAACAAAAGCATAGTAACCAAACAGAAATTAAATATGACATTGATAGTTTAGAAAAACAAAAAGCTAAGCTTAAAACACAACAAGAACGATTGTTAGAATTGTTCTTAGATGATCAGATGGATAGCGAAATGTTAAAAGCTAAACAAAGTCAAATGAATCAACAGTTAGAAGTATTAGATCAACAAATTAAAGAAGCGCAACAAGCAAATCAATCACAGGATGAAATACCTAATTTTGATAAATTAAAAGGACGACTCATTTTGATGATAACACGATTCAGCGTGTACTTAAGAAAGGCTACACCCGAAGCTAAAAATCAACTTATGAAAATGTTAATTGATTCAATTGAAATTACGACAGATAAACAAGTAAAACTTGTAAGGTATAAAATTGACGAAAGTCTTATCCCTCAATCTTTGAAAAAAGATTGGGGGTCTTTTTTTATGCCCAAATTCCAATTTGAAATATATGGTCAAAATGATTATTTCATCGACCAAATTACCACTTTTACCACTTAGTTATTAGTGACAAAAGTGAGCGAAATGAAATAAAAATCAAATATATATTATCAAAATGATGTATCACATGCATACATCAATCAAATACATTAGGAGGTCATAACCATGACACTAGAACAACAACTCAAGCACTATATAACCAACTTATTCAATCTGCCAAGGGACGAAGTGTGGCACTGCGAATCTATCGAGGAAATCGCTGATGATATCTTACCCAATCAATATGTAAGACTTGGCCCACTCAGTAATAAAACACTTCAGACTAATACCTACTACTCTGACACACTTCATGAAAGTAATATCTATCCTTTCATTCTCTACTATCAGAAACAACTCATAGCCATCGGTTATATCGACGAAAATCACGATATGGATTTCTTATACCTACACAACACTATCATGCCTCTTTTGGATCAACGATACTTACTAACAGGAGGACAATAAAATGCATAAATACATCAAAATTACACAATTAGTCATTACAATACTAAGTGAAATCATCATTTGGATGAAAGAGTCAGAACGAAAGGAAGTCTCTTATGAATAGATATATCACCCGGGGTATCGCCAACAACTTACCTAATATCTTACAACACCAATTATGGCAACTCGTATCTGAGCGAGAACAAGAACAAACCAAAGATAATACTTCAGTAGATTATTTTCATATATTCCAGTTCAATAAGCATCGCAATCAATTATATATCAAACACAAACAAGAACGACCTGAATATGCGAAAATCCATAAAGCTAATTATTCAAAAGCAATCAATATCAATAAGGTCTACATTATTCGAGAAGATGATGTAGACCTTTCTTATTATGTCATGTTATTACCTGAAGAATACTAGAGGAGTGAAAATTATATGGAAACAATCAAAAGTACATTAAAAACAGAAGCCATATTCAGTGATGACAAACAACATCGCTATCTACTTAAGAAAACATGGAATAGTGAAAAACAATCAATCACAATCATTACAATGTATCCGCATTATGATGGCATTCTCAATATTGACCTAACGACCCAACTCATCATGAACAAAGTTTCAGAAATGGATGCATTTGGTTCAATCAATTTTGTGAATCTATACTCTAATATTACAACCCCTATCAATCTCAAACATTTAGAAAATGCGTATGATAAGCATACAGATATTCAAATTATGAAGGCAGTGAAAGAGTCAGATGAAGTGATATTAGCTTGGGGCGCTTACGCTAAAAAGCCCGGTGTTGAAGCACGTGTTAATGAAGTATTAGAGATGTTGAAACCACATAAAAAGAAAGTAAAACGACTCATGAATCCAGAAACCAATGAAATCATGCATCCCCTTAATTCGAAAGCACGTCAAAAATGGATATTAAAAGTATAGCAACTAAAATGTTTATTCACTATCCATGAAAATAATTGAATTTCATATATATCTTTTAATCTACAATATGATTAAAAGATATATTATTTGGTTCTGTTGCAAAGTAAAAAAATATAGCTAACCACTAATTTATCATGTCAGTGTTCGCTTAACTTGCTAGCATGATGCTAATTTCGTGGCATGGCGAAAATCCGTAGATCTGAAGAGACCTGCGGTTCTTTTTATATAGAGCGTAAATACATTCAATACCTTTTAAAGTATTCTTTGCTGTATTG
>NZ_JACYHC010001114.1:0-703 GCF_017152085.1 Staphylococcus sp. EG-SA-2 | reverse complement strand
GACTAGGTAGCTCTGGTTTATCAGCGACTGAATTTTATTATCGTATGATTCGTATGGGGCTAAAAGGTAATGTTACTACCGATTCACATTTAATGAAAATATCGGCATCCCTACTATCTCATTCGGATATGTTTATTGCTATGTCAAATAGTGGTAATACTTCGGAATTAATTTCTGCAGCGGAAGTCGCCAAATCTCATGGTGCATATGTCGTTGCCATCACAAATTTCGAAGGTAGCAAACTTACAGATTGTGCAGATTTAGTACTTTTAACAACGGATCAATCGCGTAATACCGACCATCAATTTATCAACACACAAATTGCGACACTCTTTTTAATCGATATCGTGAGCTATCATTTATTAGAAAATACGAATCTGAGTCAAACTTATCAACATACTAAATCTATTATCCTAGACAACAAATAACTAGTAGTATATTCAAATCCACCTGCAACTGTAGACAATCATCGTGATTGTCCCAACGAGTTGCTAGGTGCTTTTTTAATTTCAATACCAAATATTTTTTTCATTTTCTAAAATTTTAATATCTCAGCTTCTTCAATTTAATATGTCTGTGGCACACTGTTGGTTGATATAGTTTAGATTGGTCCTAGATAGAGTGTGATGTGTGGAACTAACAACAGCTCTCATCTCTCGTAACGGTTTCAAATTCTATTTTAGAATGACTCCTTCTTTCAACT
>NZ_JACYHC010001113.1:0-705 GCF_017152085.1 Staphylococcus sp. EG-SA-2 | reverse complement strand
TTGTAGTAAGTTTAGTGACAAGATTTATAAAATTAAATAGCCATCAATAATAAAAAGGGCCACACCTTGGTTTAAGATTCCAAGCGTGTGGCCTTCTCTTCTATCACTATGTCACTTTTAATCAAAAGCGACCGTAATTGCTGCATATCAATTAACGATAGGAATGATTAATTGTGAATCATATTTACCACCAGTATAAATCATGTGCATGCCTTTATTTACGGTTTCTTCATGTTCATAACGCGTTTTCATGCCAGGGGTACTATTACCAATTACAATTTCACTACCTTTTACAACAACTTCTAATGTTTCGCCTTGTTTAAATAGCGTGCCTGAAGGTAACAATTCGATTTCAACAGGTACAATCTCATCTTGTGACAACTTTAATTCTGTTTCATGTTTATGCCAAGGTTGCGCAATTGTGGATTTTTCTTGATCTAATTCACGATGTGATACGCGTAACCAACCGGTAGCTACTTGACCATTTTCAATATGATTAAAATCAGGGAAGTTAACTTCATTACCACGACGATCTAACTTTTTAATACCTGCAAATAAATCCATATCGTCTGAGTCTTTAGTGCTTACCCATAGTTTTAAGTTCATGTTTCCAACTAACTCAGTATCTTTGTCAAACGTATATTTAAAACTTACATCTTGTCGTTTATCTTCAGAGTCATATTGTGCGACATACGCGCTACTAAT
>NZ_JACYHC010001112.1:0-705 GCF_017152085.1 Staphylococcus sp. EG-SA-2 | reverse complement strand
TATCCATCATATTAGTTTTCACTTATTTAAAATCTGGAAGAAACCTAGGTTCAACAATTGCATTACATATAGCAAATAATTTTGTTTCTTTCGTTATATCAGTAATAAGTATTTATGCGTAGATAAAGAGGTCGGGACATTAAGTTTTTAGGCAATGAAAAAAGCTGATTTCTATTAATTATTTGATAGAAATCAGCTTTTTTGATATGCATTTTATTATGAAACTGAATAAATAAAGATTCAATTAACGCATCAGTATTAGGATTCACTCTAAAAAGATTAATAGTTTTATAAGAAGGTGTTTGATCTTGAGCTAACCACATCATTCGAATACTGTTATGAAGTAATTTTTCTATTCTACGGCCAGAAAATTCAGATTGAGTATATGAATATGAGGTGATTTTTAACATCATTTTTAGATGATAGGATGTTGCGCCACGATGATGTCTGAATTCATCGAATTCGCTATCAGCTATCTTTTTAACAATTTCATTAACATATCGCGAAATATCATTTTGAGGAATTCTAACAGCAGTTTCTATTGGTAGTGTAAGTTGGGCAAAGTGTTTTATTTTTTTAAGTATTTCAAAGTAAAATTACATGTTAATACGTAGTATTAATGGCGAGACTCCTGAGGGAGCAGTGCCAGTCGAAGACCAAGGCTGAGACGGCACCCTAGGAAAGCGAAGCCATTCAATACGAAGT
>NZ_JACYHC010001111.1:0-705 GCF_017152085.1 Staphylococcus sp. EG-SA-2 | reverse complement strand
TTGTAGTAAGTTTAGTGACAAGATTTATAAAATTAAATAGCCATCAATAATAAAAAGGGCCACACCTTGGTTTAAGATTCCAAGCGTGTGGCCTTCTCTTCTATCACTATGTCACTTTTAATCAAAATCGACCGTAATTCCTGCATGTCAATTAACGATAGGAATGATTAATTGTGAATCATATTTACCACCAGTATAAATCATGTGCATGCCGTTATTTATGGTTTCTTCATGTTCATAACGTGTTTTCATGCCAGGGGTACTATTACCAATTACAATTTCACTACCTTTTACAACAACTTCCAATGTTTCGCCTTGTTTAAATAGCGTGCCTGAAGGTAACAATTCGATTTCAACAGGTACAATCTCATCTTGTGACAACTTTAATTCTGTTTCATGTTTATGCCAAGGTTGCGCGATTGTGGATTTTTCTTGATCTAATTCACGATGTGATACGCGTAACCAACCAGTAGCTACTTGACCATTTTCAATATGATTAAAATCAGGGAAGTTAACTTCATTACCACGACGATCTAACTTTTTAATACCTGCAAATAAATCCATATCGTCTGAGTCTGTAGTGCTTACCCATAGTTTTAAGTTCATGTTTCCAACTAACTCAGTATCTTTGTCAAACGTATATTTAAAACTTACATCTTGTCGTTTATCTTCAGAGTCATATTGTGCGACATACGCGCTACTAAT
>NZ_JACYHC010001110.1:0-706 GCF_017152085.1 Staphylococcus sp. EG-SA-2 | reverse complement strand
TCTGGAACTTTCTCAACATTTCTAACACCAATGTGAAAATGATCTATGTGATTTGCAATGGCTTGATTTGTAATATGTGTGCCTAAATGACCTGTAGCACCTGTTAACATAATATTCATTCACTTCATCTCCTAATCTTTATATACATAACATAATACTTATTCGATTGTTTTCAAAACATTTGATTTTATAAAAAATTGTAATCTGTATTTATTATCGCTGTGTATAGTAAATACGTATATGTTATTAATGTTGAAAATACCGTAATGACGCGTTTTAGTTGATGTGTATCACTAATATCTTTGAAAATTTTAATCAGGTACTACGACAATATGATGTCTGTTTTGTGTCTGAAAGTTTTACAGTTTTTAAAATAAAAATGGTATAAAGTGTGATTTGTATAAAAAAGAGTCTCGACGGATAAGAATTGATTAATAACAGTTAGCATTTTATTAATTACCTTAACAATGATTCAAGTTTAGTTAAATGAGGTTTAATTTGAAAGGGGATAGCGCCTCAATATAATGTAGGTAGATTGTTCATATTACGTAATTGAAAAATCAAATTTAAATAGATTGGGGCTAAAAATTATGAAATTTAAAGCGATAGCAAAAGCAAGTTTAGCATTGGGAATGTTAGCAACAGGTGTAATTACATCGAATGTACAATCAGTACAAGCGAAAACAGAAGTTAAACAACAAAGTGA
>NZ_JACYHC010001109.1:0-707 GCF_017152085.1 Staphylococcus sp. EG-SA-2 | reverse complement strand
TAGGGCATGCGATTAGTTCTGCGCGTCAATTTATCGGCAATGAACCATTTGCGGTATTATTAGGTGACGATATTGTTGAATCTGAAGTGCCAGCAGTGAAACAGTTGATTGACGTTTATGAAGAAACGGGGCACTCAGTTATAGGTGTCCAAGAAGTTCCGGAAGCAGATACTCATCGTTATGGAATTATTGATCCATTAACTAAAAATGGACGTCAGTATGAAGTGAAAAAGTTTGTTGAAAAGCCAGCACAAGGTACGGCACCATCAAACCTAGCTATTATGGGCCGATATGTATTAACGCCTGAAATTTTCGATTATTTAAAAACGCAAAAAGAAGGCGCAGGTAACGAAATTCAGTTAACAGATGCGATTGAGCGTATGAACAATGATAATCAAGTGTATGCATATGACTTCGAAGGCGAACGTTATGACGTTGGAGAAAAATTAGGATTTGTCAAAACAACAATAGAATATGCGTTGAAAGATGACAGTATGCGAGAAGAATTAACACGATTTATTAAAGCATTAGGTTTATAATATTAAAAGCATGATACTCAATAAAATTGGAACACGAAATGGTGAACTAAATTGAATGAGTGTCATGCTTAATTTATGTGTTGTGATATATAGTAGGGTATTGAAATAATATAAAAACAAAAGAAAGTTAATTATGTATTTTTATTTATACTAAATTGAGAAGTATTA
>NZ_JACYHC010001108.1:0-710 GCF_017152085.1 Staphylococcus sp. EG-SA-2 | reverse complement strand
CAGATAAATTATGTAATAAACAAGCACTATATCGTACGCTAAGTATATCTTTGAGTCAATTTATTAATGAGGATGAGCGACAGTTAAGTCTGTTTGAAGATGAATACCAACGCAAACGTGACGAATGCCTAGCTAAAACGATAGACCAATTACATTTGAAATACGGCAAAGGTATTGTGTCCAAAGCAGTATCGTTTACAGAAGCAGGTACAAAACATGGTAGATTAGGTTTAATGGCTGGACATAAAATGTAATGACTATACGGTTTAAGGAATATATAACTGTGATTCGTATAAAATAAGTCTCTAAAGATAAATATTTCATATATCACAATAGATTTCACAATAATATCTAAGAATACATGGGAATTTATCAAAAGAGACTTAATAATTATTGGATATAACAATCAAAATCACTCAATGCTTGCATACCGCGTTCTCGGTCAGTAGGATTTTTGAAACTAATTTTTAAAGCACCGTATATATCTTCGCGTACTTCTAAGATTCTTAAGTTGCTTATAGATATGTTATGTAAACTCATGATATAAGTCACTTTACTTATCATACCTGATTCATCCGGAATATCTACATATAGATCATACGCAGTATTTAGTCCACCTAGTTGTTTAGCGGGTAGTGCGTCGCGATACGATTTAGCTTGGGCAAAAAATGATAACAATTTTTCAGAATCATTGCTTTCAATTAGTCTTT
>NZ_JACYHC010001107.1:0-711 GCF_017152085.1 Staphylococcus sp. EG-SA-2 | reverse complement strand
TTGTATGTATTGATAAATTGTTTGTTGATCTATCATTTACGAACCTCATTTCTCATCAATTATAACATCTTGATAAATTGTATGTCTCGAATCACTTAACAACGAATAAAATATAATCTAATATCATTTTCATTCATGAAAAAGCGGGAATGGAATAGAAATGCTAAAGAACCATTAACGGTTTATTATGTAATGGTTCTTCCACATTAGCCACCACTATTATGTACTTAAAAATAGGAATACATAATTAGATTCATGCATAGGGAGTGGGACAGAAATGATATTTTAACAAAATTAAATTCGTTATCCCCAACTGGCATTGCCTGTAGAATTTCTTTACGAAATTCTCTGTGTTGGGGCCCCATCCCCAACTTGCACATTATTGAAAGCTGACTTTTGGTCAGCTTCTATGTTGGGGGCCCCGTCCCCAACTTCCATTGCCTGTTGAAATTAGGGTTCCAATTTCTCTGTGTTGGGGCCCCGCCAACTTCCATTGCCTGTTGAAATTGGGGTTCCAATTTCTCTATGTTGGGGCCCCGTCCCCAACTTCCATTGCCTGTAGAATTTCTTTACGAAATTCTCTATGTTGGGGCCCCGCCAATATAACATTGTAGAGCCTAGGACATTGTGATGTCCCAGACTCTATCATCATGAATTATTCTCATCAAAAACTGTCTTTCGTCATTTTCGACGTTGAAACTTCAAATAAGT
>NZ_JACYHC010001106.1:0-712 GCF_017152085.1 Staphylococcus sp. EG-SA-2 | reverse complement strand
ATTAAATGAGGAAATGTATAGAGCAGTGCATATAGATAAATCTATGATTGGATTAACACTAATATAAATATAAATGAAAAACCATCCACTTAAACTTTTGATAAGTTAGGTGGATGGTTATTTATTGTGTTGTTCTAAAAATTTGGACATTTATATAGAAGGAACTATATCTAATGTGAAGATAATGGCTATTCGCTTCAATGAAGGCGACGTGTAAAAGTGTATATTAAACGTTTCGGGGTCAGACTCCGAGAACAGTGTCCGTCATGCTTACCGCATACTAATGAAGCATTATTATATCAGTGTTTATAGCCGATTTAAGATAATAAATTTTGCTAAACAAAAAAGCCAACCCATGAATGTTGGATTGGCTTTTTACATGCATCTGAATCTCTAATTTTAAAAAAATATGAATATAAATAAGACAGTAAAAATTAAATTTCAGTTGTTGCAATTTCTTCATCTGTAGGTACATCATCGTTAAGGCCAACAAGTGCTTCAGAAACATTTCGTGAATGATAACCGATACGTTCAAGAACACCAATCATATCGATATATAGTAATCCGCCTTTTGTTGTACATTCACCACGATTAAGGCGTTTAATATGACCTTTGCGTAGTTTATGTTCAATATTAAATGATTCTCTACTACGTTCTACAATTTCATCTTTTTTCGTTTTGTCATAAACATCTAACATGTCGATGGCTTTAT
>NZ_JACYHC010001105.1:0-713 GCF_017152085.1 Staphylococcus sp. EG-SA-2 | reverse complement strand
TATTATCTTCATTACAGCCATTCTATTAGTCAGTCTACAAATCATTTACTTTAAAATGATTAAAAAGCAACATGTCGCATAACACTTCAACATAATTAGAACCCTAGCAAAGATATCTATCTTTGTCGGGGTTCTTCTTTATGAATTATGAAATCCAATCTTCAACTAAAATTACGCCTTCATATCAAGTACATTTCTATTCAATCACCCTTTAACAGGCATCCAAATTTCTGTAATATATTTTTCACTTGTAGTATCACCATCCTGATACAACTCAAAAAATGGTGCTGATTTTACCGTATTTGCTTGATATTGATGTATGTAGTGATGAACCTCTTCCATTTTTTGTTGAACTGCTTTAGGTACTGCGCCCTGTGCTTCAAATACCATATACTTTGAACTTGCTAATGTTATGACATCATATTTTGCAATATCAGCACTATTATCTCCGGTAACTGCAATCATATATGACATCTTACCGTCTAATTCGGGTATACATAAGCCAAGTATCCCGGCTAAATCACCATTATTTTTTAACTGTAAATCCGCAATTACTCCCTCTTGATAACACCTTTGCCAAAACCCGGCTATATGTTGCTGAGCCTGTCGTCCATTTTCATACGTTTCTTTAATACCTACTAACGTTAACGACGCAAGTTGTTGTAATTGATATTCCATTTTATCACTCCATTAATTTTATTCACTCATGTAAA
>NZ_JACYHC010001104.1:0-10237 GCF_017152085.1 Staphylococcus sp. EG-SA-2 | reverse complement strand
ATATAGTAGGAAGACCTTTAATAACGATTACAATGGTCTTCTTGATAAATTAATGATTCAGGTAATTAATGATTTTTATAAATTACGCTTAAAAAAATTGAATAGTGGCTCTAAATTATATTATTAGCATACTTTTTTAAACCCAACGATTTTTTTATCGTTGGGTTTTTTAATTAACAAAAGGTGTAATACCAATGTCCTAATATTTTCCTCTCAAATTTAGAACTTTATATCTCAGTATAGATATAAGATACAAAGGCATCATTTAAATGATGACTAATATACAAAGGATGATCCAAATGACTTACGAACAAAAAGATGATTTTAAAAAATTAAAAAATAGAATTTTAGGTATTTCAATTAATTTACCGGAAGGACAAACATTTACTTTCCATGACTTGAACCGTCGTGCAAATGTACCGTGTTCTAAAGCAGTACAACAAAATGTTGGGCGTTGGTTCGCATATTTTGTAAAACATGCGCCACGTGTTCCATTTATTATTATCGGTAAAAATACCAATGGTCATTTAGTATATATGAAAGTCGGACCTAATCCACTAAATGATAGCAACCCTTCGAAAGGAGGTGTTCGCTAATGGCTCAAACTAACTTTTCGTTTAATCCTTTACCGTATTATGTACCAAAAAAAGGTTGGTATGAAGATAAGCCTCCCAAAGAAAAAGGAGGAATGCCTATTGAAGTTGAAATCGCAGGTCCTATCGTTATCGAAAATAAATTTATTGACCCTAAAACTAACACTGAAAAAGTAATTATTACAGACGAGGATCAAAAAGTAATTGTTGAATCTAGTGATATTTTAACAACACAAAAACTGCCCTCTTTAATGAAATATGGATTTAGTATTAATGAAAAATATACAAAAGATTTAGGCTATGCGTTGCAACAAATGCGCAATCAATTACCCATTTCCTACTTATATGAAGGGGTAGGTATACTGGAAACACCGTTTGGTCCTATTGTATCGTTAAATGAAATCTATACTACTACGGAATTTGATAATAAATCTCCATCTGACGCCATTTGTGAGAATACTTATGACTTAGCACCTAGGGGCACATTTGATAATTGGTTTAACATGTATATTGACGAGGTTAAAGGTCATCTTCTTTTAGAATTGGCAGTCATATTTGGGATTTCTGCCTTAGTGACAAGTTTTCTGAAGCACAAACATGAAATCGAATTTGCAGGAATTATCTTTAGTTTTACAGGTCAATCCTCAACCGGTAAGTCAACTGCGGCTGCTTTAGCGGTATCCGTCGCTGGTAACCCTACCAAAGGTAATGAAACTCTTTTTAGAAGTTGGAATGCCACACGTAACGCACTTGAAGGTTACTTAAGTAACAATTTTGGTATACCTATTGTATTTGACGAACTCTCATCAGCAACTTTTAAAGATACAACGGGGTTATTGTACTCTATCGCTGAAGGTCAAGGGCGTCAACGTTCCAATGTACATGGAGAAGTTAAAACGCCTAAGAATTGGGGCACTTCTGTCATTTCAACCTCTGAATACAGTATCTTTAATGATTCTGCTCAAAACGATGGATTACGTGTAAGAACCATCGAGATTAATGAACAATTTACTACAAATGCGACCAATGCTGACAATATTAAAAAGGCTGTGGCACTAAACCATGGTCATGTTTTACCGTTAGTAGCTCAATACCTTATAAAGCGTGAAGATGAAGTTATTCAATCGTTTTGCGAGGAAGTGGATTGGTTTGAAGCTAAATTAGAAGATGAAAAAAGTAACACAGGCATTCGTATGTTTAAGCGTTATGCAGTCATTACAACATCTGCGAACATATTAGGTCGTGTTTTAGCTACAGATATTGATATCGCTAAAATAAGAGACTACTTTATTGATTATCATGCTCATACAGTCTCTGAACGATCACTGGCAGATAAAGCGATCGAAGTCATTACTCAATTTGTAGCACAAAACCGTGGTAAATTTTCTGATGATACAGCGTTAAAGAATATGTTCGAGAACTATGGACTAATTGCCTTAAAAGATAATCATATCGAAGTCAAAATCATTGCGTCTGTATTTAAAAATATGTTGTTAGAGCATCACTTCCAAGATGTTAATAATGTTGTTAATGCACTAAGGGATAAAGGATTTATCGAATCTGACCATGATCGAATTACAACAAAAAGAACAGTCAAAGATAACAATAATAAGAAACATTCACTTGTTTTTTATCATTTGAAATTAGATTTAGAGCATGCATCAATTCTTGGACTAAACAAAGAAAATGGAAGAGTTCAAAATAAGGCTAAACAAGAGCTCGAGGAATCAATGTCAGATGTAGAGTTCATCAAATCTAATGTCATAGATTATTCTGATTTTTAATTAAATAAATTATTTAATATAAATTAATGTGAGTACTGGAGTAGATAAAATGGAAGAATTGATCGAATTACTAGCTGATTTAGTCGTTGAAGAGCTACAGAACGATAATTAATCATTGCGGTCCAACGTGTTAAAAGCACGTTGGACCTTTCATTCTAATTTACTCACAAATATATATTATCTTTTTGGAGGTGTATAACATGGAAGAAGTTATTGCTTATGTACGTCAAAGTACACTCAAACAACAAAGCTTAGCTACTCAAAAATCGCTCATTATGGATACTGCTAAGCAATATGGATGGTCTAATGTGACATTTTATGATGATAAGAGAAGCGGTCGAAATACAAAACGTTCAGGCTATAAAAAAATAGTAGAAATAATTACGTCTGGAAAATGTAAAGTATTGTGTTGCTATCGTCTGAATCGACTCCATCGTAATTTGAAAAATGCTATACAATTCTTTGAAATTTGCAAAAAGCATCACGTCACAATCATCAGCGTGAATGATGGTTATTTTGACTTATCTAAAGAATTTGATCGCTTTCGCCTAAACATACTTATGAGTCTAGCTGAAATGGAGTCTAATAATATCAGTGAACAGACACGAAATGGGATAAGAGAAAAAGCCAAACAAGGTAAGCTAATCACAACTCATGCACCTTTTGGCTATCGTTATAGACAAGGTCATTTTGTTGTATATGAAGAAGAAGTCCATACAGTCAAAGCAGTTTATCGCTTGTACTTACAAGGTCTAGGCTACAAAAAGATTTCCCAACATTTAGATAATAATTCTAAGCTTATTCCACGTAAGCCCTATCAAGTTAGAAATATTCTCTTGAACCCTAACTATTGTGGTCGTGTCATCAATAAGTATGGAACGTTTAATAATATCGTTCCGCCTATTATTGATGTTGATACGTTTGAAGAAGCACAAGAGCGGCGTATTCATAAACAACACAATCGATCCAATTCTAGAAATAAGCTAAAGCGACGAATCAAATGTCCTTACTGTCAATCAACATTAACAAACTTAACAATAAAAAAAGAACATCATTCTCTACGTTACTATGTTTGTCCTAAAAATATGAATGACGCTTATCGTACATGCCCATTTAAAGGTATCAATGCACCAGAACTTGAAAGTAAAGTGCTCGACACTTGTAAAAAGTATTTTGAAGAACAATCGTTTCATAATCGATTGAATGACACAATACTCAAAGTCCTAAAACAGCAACAAATGAAGCACAGACAATCACATCTAACACAAGAACAACTCATCGAAAAATTAGCACAAAATCAAATTGACATAGAAACATTTAAACGGTTATCTACTAGCTATGAAAGTGAAGAACGTTACTCTAATTATTCACATAAACAAATGGCCGAAGCAGTCCGTCATGTTATCAAAGATAAATTGACATTAGAAACCATAGCACCTTTGATTGATGACATTACAATAACTCAAACTAAACAGTTACAAAGAATCTACTTTAAAAATAGTCCATTCAATATCGTTGAACAATCGCATTTAATAACTCCTGAAAGGAATGAAGTCATATGAAACAACTCAAAAAGAAACGTATTGGATTATACGCACGTGTATCAACTGAAATGCAAACGGATGGTTACAGTATTCAAGGTCAATTAAACCAACTTACAGAGTATTGTCAATTTCAAGGATATGAAGTCGTTGATGAATATACCGATCGAGGTATATCGGGTAAAACAATGCAACGTCCAGAATTACAACGTATGTTAAAAGATGCCAACGAAGGTAAATTAGATTGTATTATGGTCTACAAAACCAATCGTTTAGCTAGAAATACCTCAGATTTGTTAAATATTGTCGAGGAATTGTATAAGATTAATGTCGAATTTTTTAGTCTCACTGAAAAAATAGAAATTGCCAGCTCCACAGGTAAGTTGATGCTCCAAATTTTAGCCAGCTTCGCAGAATTTGAAAGAAATACGATTGTAGAGAATGTCTACAATGGCCAAAGACAACGTGCGATTGAAGGTTATTATCAAGGTAATTTGCCTCTAGGCTATGATAAAGTACCTGATAGTAAAAAAGAGCTCATGATTAATCAACATGAAGCGAATATTGTTAAATATATCTTTAAGTCATACGCCAAAGGTCATGGTTATCGTAAGATTGCGAACGCATTGAATCATAAAGGTTATGTGACTAAGAAAGGGAAACCGTTTAGTATTTCATCCATTACTTATATCATCTCAAACCCTTTTTATATTGGAAAGATACAGTTTGCGAAGTATAGACACTGGAGCGATAAGAGACGAAAAGGACTCAATGAGGAACCCATTATTGCTGATGGTAAGCATGCACCTATTATTGATAAAGCTTTATGGGATAAAGTACAGTTTAAACGCCAAGAGAGTCGCAAGAAACCTCAAGTTCATGGTAAAGGGACCAATCTACTGACTGGAATTGTAAAGTGCCCAAAATGTGGTGCAGCCATGGCGGCAAGTAATACAACCAATACGTTAAAAGATGGCACTAAGAAAAGAATCAGATATTACTCATGTAGTAATTTTAGAAACAAAGGTTCTAAAGTATGTTCAGCCAATAGTGTTAGAGCAGATGTATTAGAAAAATATGTTATGGATCAGATATTGGAAATTATCAAAAGTAAAAAGGTATTGAAACAATTGGTTGAAAAGGTAAATAAAAAAAGTCAAATAGACGTCTCTTCTTTGAATCATGATATTGCCTATAAACAGTCACAATGTGAAGAAATAAAAGCCAAAATGCATACACTAACGAAAACCATCGAAGACTCACCTGACTTAGATAGCGTATTGAAACCAACAATACTTAGCTACCAAGATGAATTGAATCAAATAAATAATCAAATACATCAACTAGAACAAGATAAACAAGCAGAAGCTCCACATTATGATGCTGATATGATTGCCAACGTACTACAAGCAATATTCAAAGATATAGACAAATTAGAGAAATCTCAGTTGAAATCACTCTATCTGACAGTTATCGATCGTATTGATATCCGAAAACATGAACATCATAAGAAGCAATTTTATGTTACGCTCAAATTGAATAACGATATTATTAAACAACTATTTGATAATCATCCACTTGACGAAGTGCTCCTTAGCACTTCGTCTTTATTTTTGTCCCAAACTTTATATATAACTATTGAATAAACAATAACTACACTGCTATTCTTTCATTTATTTTATCCAACAATTTTTTAGAATTCTCTTTATCAATTTCAATAACACTTATCTAATAAAACAGTCATTGTCGTAATTATTTCACAACTACATGATGCTTATATTGAAATTGCTAAAGAACATCCCACAATGATTTTTTAACGGGAAATGAATGGGATTTGCAGATTCGAAGAAGCAGAAGGATTGTGCAAGCACAATCCCAAAATCCCGTTATTTTTTATAAATAAATAATATATATAAGGAAACAGAGACACCACCTTATCATCAATACTTATAAATAATGAGTTGATTGTTCGTCAAAATAGGCGGTATTTCGGGATTTCCTTGTCATATCAACGTTTGTAGCGGTTTTTCATATGGGATTTTCTCTTATTCCCACCGGGATCCGTAATAAATGATAAATCAAATATATATTATCTCAGTGATGTATATGAAATACGTCGCTATCAAACTATCTAGGAGGCAATGATATGAAAACCACCACTCAAGAACTCAAACAATATATAACTCGTCTATTTCAACTATCTAACAACGAAGCATGGGAATGTGAAGCGCTAGAGGAAGCAGCAGAAAATATACTTCCTACTCGCTTTGTAGACCATACTCCACTTGCGCATCTTACACTTGAAACTTATACCTACTATAACGATGAGCTACATGAGCTAAGTATCTATCCATTTCTAATGTACGCCAACAACCAACTCATCAGTATTGGTTATCTGGATCATTTTGATATGGACTTTCTGTACCTTACAGATACTAAAAATACAATTATTGATGAACGTCATCTACTAAAAGAGGGAGAGAATGACCATGAATAATTGGATCAAAGTGGCACAAATATCTGTTACAGTCATTAACGAAATAATTGACATCATGAAAGAAAAGCAAAATGGAGGAAAATAGTATGAACATCAATCGATACATTACAAGAGGCATTAGTGAACACCTATCTCTAGAGCTTCAAATATTACTTTGGAAGATGGTAAAAGAACGGGACAATCAACCTCATACAGATTATCTACACATTTTTAGACTACAAGAAGATGAGAATATACTCTCAATCACACATGAACAAGAACAACCCGCATACAAATTGGAATATCACTATACAAACTATGTAAAAAATCAAAATGCATTACCTAAGAAAGTCTACGTCATCCGAGAAGATGATGTAGACGCTTTTTATTATGTGATGCTTTTACCAGAAGAATACTAAAGGAAGTGACGATGATGAATACAATCAAAAGTACGATACACACAGAAGCCATATTTAGCGATGATGAACAGCACCGCTATTTACTCAAGAAAACATGGGATGAAAAGAAAGCTGCATGCACAGTGATAACGATGTATCCTCATTTAGACGGTGTATTATCACTCGATCTCACAACTGTTCTTATCCTCAACCAATTAGCCAATTCAGAACGATACGGTGCTGTATATCTTGTAAATCTATTCTCTAATATTAGAACACCCGAAAACCTCAAACATATCAAAAATCCATACGATGAGCACACTGATATTCATTTGATGAAAGCGATTAGTGAAAGTGACACAGTGATTCTTGCTTATGGTGCCTATGCGAAGCGACCAGTTGTTATCGACCGTGTCGAACAAGTGATGGAAATGTTAAAACCTCATAAAAAGAAAGTAAAAAAGCTCATCAATCCAGTAACAAATGAAATTATGCATCCACTCAACCCTAAGGCACGTCAAAAATGGATTTTGAAATCATAGCAAATACATGGAGGTCAATATGGAAACAAAACAAATCAACATCGTTTTACTGTAAATGATATTGTTGAAACAATTCCTGACAATGAATTCGACGAATTCAGACATCACCGTGGTGCAACTTCGTACCATCCTAAAATGATGTTAAAAGTGATTCTATATGCCTACACACAATCTGTATTCTCAGGTCGTAAAATAGAAAAAATGCTTAATGATAGCATCCGAATGATGTGGCTATCACAAAATCAAAAACCTTCTTATAAAACAATTAATCAATTTAGAGTAAATCCAAAAGTAGATGCTTTATTAGAATCTTTATTTATTCAATTTTACAGTCAGTGTGTAAAACAAAATCTTATAGATGATAAAGCTATTTTTATTGATGGTACAAAAATTGAAGCAAATGCCAATCGATATACATTTGTATGGAAAAAGAGTATTCAAAACCATGAATCAAAGATGAATGAGGATTCTAAAGCCCTCTACCATGAATTGGTAACCAATAAAATCATACCGGAAATTAAAGAAGATCATGATAATGAATTAACAAAAGAAGAAATAGATTTGATTGGTAGTCACTTAGATAAAGAAATCGAAGATTTAAACCAACATATCAACAATGAAAAATGTACTAAAACAAGAAAACAAATACGTCTCAAAAGAACTAAAATCAAAAAATACAAAAAGCAAATCAATGATTATTTTGAGCGAAAGTATCGATACGAATTTCAAAAATCTATTTTAAAGGATAGAAATAGTTATTCTAAGACAGATTATGATGCGACATTTATGAGAATGAAAGAAGATCACATGAAAAATGGACAACTTAAGCCAGGGTATAATTTACAAATAGCAACAAATTCCCAATTTGTTTTATCTTATAATGTGTATCAAAATCCAACGGATACTAGAACGATGATTCCATTTTTAAATTCAATTCAAGAGACCTACGGTCATTTACCTGAATATATTGTAGCTGATGCAGGTTATGGTAGTGAATCAAATTATAAGGCAATTATAGATGACTTTAATCGAACGCCACTCATAACATATGGAATGTTTATAAAAGATAAAACTAAAAAATATAAAAGTGACATCTTTAATACTCAAAATTGGAACTATGACGAAATTAATGACGAATTCATTTGTCCGAATAATAAACGGCTAGGTTTTAAAAGATATGTCTATCGTCATGATAAGTATGGTTATAAGCGAGACTTCAAATTATATGAATGTGATGATTGTTCAGAATGTCCTCTGAAAAATCAATGTATGAACTTCAATTCAAAAACAAACAAAAAAATAATGAAGAATTATAACTGGGAATATTTTAAATCCCAAATTAACAAAAAGCTTTCAGAACCAGAAACAAAAAATATCTACAGTCAAAGAAAAATTGATGTGGAACCTGTTTTTGGATTTATGAAGGCTATTTTGGGTTTCACTCGGATGTCTGTCCGAGGACTCAATAAAGTCAAAAGAGAACTTGGTTTTGTATTAATGGCACTTAATATAAGAAAAGTAGTAGCTCAACGAGCTGAAAATAATCAAAAAATTTATAAAAAAGACAATTTCTATATTATTTCAATAGAAATTGTCTTTTTTCACTTATCCAAGAACTTTATGTCCCGGACTCATTATGATTTATTTTTTTATTGCTGACTTGCCATTAATTCTGCTTGCTCTACAACTTGTTCCACAGCCATTTTTTGAAGATCTGGTGGATAGCCATATTTCTTTAATAGGCGTCTAACTTGAACTCTCATTTTAGCTTTAGCACTGTCTCGTTTAGACCAATCAACACTCATGTTATCCTTAACTGTTTTAGTTAACTCATGTGCAATGGCTCTTAACTCTTTATCGCCCAAAGCTTCTTTAGCTGTTTCATGTGAAGCTCGATATACTACATACAATATACGCAACAATACGCTTGTTTCGATTAGGTTTAGGCATTGAATCATAAAGTGCAATATACTTAACACGTTCTTTAATATTTGAATTAAAACCTAGTAAATATTGTGCTGCCACATTATTTATGTGCTGAGATTTTAAAATAGAGCATTTTAATATCGATTCACCATAACGTATATGTTCATGGCGATTCAAAATTTTTAAAACGTTTCTATCACATACTTTTTCACAGTCATTGTCCATCATTGTTTTACTTATATATAGTGCAGGATTAAACCAGAATATCATTTTAAAAACAACATAAAGCTGGTTGAATATTAAGTCATGACTTTTCACATGTGATAGTTCATGTAGAATAATATATTCAATTTCTTTGTCATTCATGGTTTCGACTACGACAGTTGGTAGTACAATTTGGGATTTCACTAAACCAAATACCATCGGATTATCAATGTTTGAACTATAACTAATTGTTATATGCTTTTTGTAGAACTGCATCTTACTTTGACATACTTTAAGTCGTTCATTAAGATATGACGATTCCAATGACGAACTTTTAATAACATCAATTTGTCGGAATGCCTTAATCATATAAAATAAGCACAACAAACTACCAAATACCCATATCAAAAGAATCATATACGTTATATTTGAGGTCTCAAACTGATTAACATTAATTGCTAAGTCTTTCGTAACAGATGATTGTTGACCATCTAACATATGACTAACCGAAGAAGTCGTGTCAGATACATTTCGATTCATCATATCTTTTGAAAATGTAAAATTCGATATTTTGTAAAATGGTATTAATGGAATTAACGTGGAGACGAGCACTAATAACCAAATCTTATGTGACATAATATTTTGAGTATATTTTATATAGAGCATTCTCACTAAAAAAATTACACATATCGTGAGCAATGAACTGATTATACTTAACATTAAAAAAGATGATAACACCTTCTACACCTCCATATCACAAAAATTATAACATT
>NZ_JACYHC010001103.1:0-713 GCF_017152085.1 Staphylococcus sp. EG-SA-2 | reverse complement strand
TATTATCTTCATTACAGCCATTCTATTAGTCAGTCTACAAATCATTTACTTTAAAATGATTAAAAAGCAACATGTCGCATAACACTTCAACATAATTAGAACCCTAGCAAAGATATCTATCTTTGTCAGGGTTCTTCTTTATGAATTATGAGATCGAATCTTCAACTAAAATTACACCTTCATATCAAGAACATTTCTATTCAATCACCCTTTAACAGGCATCCAAATTTCTGTAATATATTTTTCACTTGTAGTATCACCATCCTGATACAACTCAAAAAATGGTGCTGATTTTACCGTATCTGCTTGATATTGATGTATGTAGTGATGAACCTCTTCCATTTTTTGTTGAACTGCTTTAGGTACTGCGCCCTGTGCTTCAAATACCATATACTTTGAACTTGCTAATGTTATGACATCATATTTTTCAATATCAGCACTATTATCTCCGGTAACTGCAATCATATATGACATCTTACCGTCTAATTCAGATATACATAAGCCAAGTATCCCGGCTAAATCACCATTATTTTTTAACTGTAAATCCGCAATTACTCCCTCTTGATAACATCTTTGCCAAAACCCTGCTATATGTTGCTGAGCCTGTCGTCCATTTTCATACGTTTCTTTAATACCTACTAACGTTAACGACGCAAGTTGTTGTAATTGATATTCCATTTTATCACTCCATTAATTTTATTCACTCATGTAAA
>NZ_JACYHC010001102.1:0-713 GCF_017152085.1 Staphylococcus sp. EG-SA-2 | reverse complement strand
TCGCCAACTTTTTCACCCGTTAATGGGTTCACTGTGATTGGTGTTGTGATTGTCTTACTTCCTGGTTGTCCTTCTTGTTTCACTCGCTCTTCACCAGGTTGTAACTTCGGATTAAATTCACGTTTTGTTTCAAACGGTATCTCTACTGTTTTTGTTTCTGGTGTACCCGTTTTTGGTCCGTGTTTAATCACATCATCCACTGGCTCTTCGATCACTTTTCCTGTGTCTGGATTCTTAATTCCTGGTTTACCTGGTACTTTTTCCGTTTGATCTGTTGGTAAGTTTGGATCGAAGATATCTTTATGACCTTGCGTTATTTTCTCGCCACCGAACTCTACAATCTTATCTACTGGTTGTTTTGTGATCTCTTCTGTTGGTTGACCCTCACCAACTTTTTCACCTGTTAATGGGTTCACTGTGATTGGTGTTGTGATTGTCTTACTTCCTGGTTGTCCCTCTTGTTTCACTCGCTCTTCACCAGGTTGTAACTTCGGATTAAATTCACGTTTTGTTTCAAACGGTATCTCTACTGTTTTTGTTTCTGGTGTGCCTGTTTTTGGTCCGTGTTTAATCACATCATCCACTGGCTCTTCGATCACTTTTCCTGTGTCTGGATTCTTGATTCCTGGTTTACCTGGTACTTTTTCCGTTTGATCTGTTGGTAAGTTTGGATCAAAGATATCTTTATGACCTTGCGGTATTTTCTCGCCACC
>NZ_JACYHC010001101.1:0-714 GCF_017152085.1 Staphylococcus sp. EG-SA-2 | reverse complement strand
CTGGTACTTCTACGACATTTTTACCATCGAAGCGATCCGTCTCAACATGAACATCAGCAGCAACAATGATACCTGTTGCATTTTCAATATCTTGTTCAGTTAAATGGTTTTTAATGCCGCTTGAACCGTTCGTTTCTACTTTAATTTTAATACCCATCTTATCCGCTTGTTTTTTCAATGCGTCACGTGCCATGTACGTATGTGCAATACCTGTTGGACAAGCAGTTACTGCTAACACATATGGCTCGTTAGATTGTTTAGATGATTGTTCTGCAGTTGCAACTTGTTGTGCTTCAGCTTCTGCCTCTTCTTCTTTTGTCACTTCATCATCAGCCTCATCTATAATCGCTAGTACTTCTTCAGGTGATGAAGCATGTAATAATTTCTCGCGTACATTTTCATCCATTAAAATACCAGACAACTTAGCTAAAGCATCTAGATGTGTTTGGGCGCCACCTTCTGGCGCTGCAATCATAAAGAATAAATGAGCTGGTTGCATATCTAAACTTTGGTAATCTACACCTTCTTTAGATTTACCGAATGCGATAGCTGGAGACTTAACTGCGGCTACTTTCGCATGTGGAATAGCAATACCTTCGCCGATACCAGTTGTACTTTGTGATTCTCGATTGTGAATCGCTTCCTTAAATGACGCGACATCACTTAATTTACCTGCTTTGTCTAATTGATTTACTAACTCATCAATAACACCAT
>NZ_JACYHC010001100.1:0-714 GCF_017152085.1 Staphylococcus sp. EG-SA-2 | reverse complement strand
CTGGTACTTCTACGACATTTTTACCATCGAAGCGATCCGTCTCAACATGAACATCAGCAGCAACAATGATACCTGTTGCATTTTCAATATCTTGTTCAGTTAAATGGTTTTTAATGCCGCTTGAACCATTCGTTTCTACTTTAATTTTAATACCCATCTTATCCGCTTGTTTTTTCAATGCGTCACGTGCCATGTACGTATGTGCAATACCTGTTGGACAAGCAGTTACTGCTAACACATATGGCTCATTAGATTGTTTAGATGATTGTTCTGCAGTTGCAACTTGTTGTGCTTCAGCTTCTGCCTCTTCTTCTTTTGTCACTTCATCATCAGCCTCATCTATGATCGCTAGTACTTCTTCAGGTGATGAAGCATGTAATAATTTCTCACGTACATTTTCATCCATTAAAATACCAGACAACTTAGCTAAAGCATCTAGATGTGTTTGGGCGCCACCTTCTGGCGCTGCAATCATAAAGAATAAGTGTGCTGGTTGCATATCCAAACTTTGATAATCTACGCCTGCTTTAGATTTACCAAACGCAATAGCTGGTGACTTAACTGCGGCCACTTTGGCATGTGGAATGGCAATACCTTCGCCGATACCAGTTGTACTTTGTGATTCTCGATTGTGAATCGCTTCCTTAAATGACGCGACATCACTTAATTTACCTGCTTTGTCTAATTGATTTACTAACTCATCAATAACACCAT
>NZ_JACYHC010001099.1:0-717 GCF_017152085.1 Staphylococcus sp. EG-SA-2 | reverse complement strand
CAGAACATTTACAACAAGTATTTGATCGTTTTTATAAAGTTGATGCAGCGAGAACGCGAGGTAAACAAGGTACCGGTTTAGGTTTGTTCATTTGTAAAATGATTATCGAAGAGCATGGTGGTTCCATTGATGTTAAAAGCGAATTAGGAAAAGGCACAACATTTATTATTAAACTACCAAAACCAGAATAAAACTGAATATAGTTATTTAAGAACGCATGTTATTGATTAGAGACTCTAATTTATAGCATGCGTTTTTTGATTGATGTCGAAAGTTTTGTAAGTGGATTAGGATTAGGGTTTTTGCGAATATCAACTATTAAATATATTACTAATTTATATAAAAATATAAAGTTTGATAAAGTTATTTATTTGATTATAAAAATAGGGTAAAATATAGATATATTGTAATAATTAAATTATTCGAGGTGTCATATGAAAAAATTCATTGGATCAGTTTTAGCTACGACATTAATTTTAGGGGGATGTTCCATGATGGAAAATGAATCAAGTAAAGACACGAATACAGAAACAAAATCAGTACCAGAAGAAATGGAAGCTTCAAAATATGTAGGACAAGGCTTCCAACCACCTGCAGAAAAAGATGCGATTGAATTTGCGAAGAAGCATCGTAAAGAATTTGAAAAAGTAGGTGAACAATTCTTTAAAGATAACTTTGGACTAAAAGTTAAAGCTACAAATGTTGTAGGTAAAGATG
>NZ_JACYHC010001098.1:0-717 GCF_017152085.1 Staphylococcus sp. EG-SA-2 | reverse complement strand
TGTTGTATCTGCCTCATCTCCTACGACACGCTCAATTGGTGATGTGATACGTATACGATCAAAGCTATGTGTCTTTTCAGCAGTAAAACGATACTCTGAATCATGTCCTTCTATTGTAAAATGACCGACACCGTCTTGATATGACGCTTTATACACAACAATATTCTCATAAATAAGTGATGATACCAGTTGATGCATTACTCTAGTCTTTACACGATTAAGAATTGTTTGATTCACAATACGATACCTCCTTGTTATAACAAATTGGATTTGGTATATGTGTATAAATAGGGTTTGCACCACAATCATTCAATTTACTCATCAAATTCGCTTTAGCCGCAATGGTCGGCGTTTGATATAAATCTTCTACACAGTCAACAAATACTGCGTTATTCGCGTATTCTTTTTTCCAAGTCATAAGACGATGCGCTACAAGTTGCCATAACACAACTTCATTTCTAGTTGCTTTACCAATAGTTGATACTAAATGTCCTAAGTGATTTACTACAACATAATATTTAAGACGATGCCATGCTTCATCATGTGCATATACAACAGGGCTTGATGCTGCCACAACATTTGGCACAAGCTGTTTTTCAGTAGCAATCGTTCTAGATAGACAAATGCCTTCAAGATCTCTGACAAAGCATACGTCGGGTATGCCATCTTTTAATTCAATTAATGTATTTTGTACATGTGCTTCTAGACTAATGCCTG
>NZ_JACYHC010001097.1:0-717 GCF_017152085.1 Staphylococcus sp. EG-SA-2 | reverse complement strand
TGTTGTATCTGCCTCATCTCCTACGACACGCTCAATTGGTGATGTGATACGTATACGATCAAAGCTATGTGTCTTTTCAGCAGTAAAACGATACTCTGAATCATGTCCTTCTATTGTAAAATGACCGGCACCGTCTTGATATGACGCTTTATACACAACAATATTCTCATAAATAAGTGATGATACCAGTTGGTGCATCACTCTAGTCTTTACACGATTAAGAATTGTTTGATTCACAATACGATACCTCCTTGTTATGACAAATTGGATTTGGTATATGTGTATAAATAGGGTTTGCACCACAATCATTCAATTTACTCATCAAATTCGCTTTAGCCGCAATGGTCGGCGTTTGATATAAATCTTCTACACAGTCAACAAACACTGCGTTATTCGCGTATTCTTTTTTCCAAGTCATAAGACGATGCGCTACAAGTTGCCATAACACAACTTCATTTCTAGTCGCTTTACCAATAGTTGATACTAAATGTCCTAAGTGATTTACTACAACGTAATATTTAAGACGATGCCATGCTTCATCATGTGCATATACAACAGGGCTTGATGCTGCCACAACATTTGGCACAAGTTGTTTTTCAGTAGCAATCGTTCTAGATAGACAAATGCCTTCAAGATCTCTGACAAAGCATACGTCGGGTATGCCATCTTTTAATTCAATTAATGTATTTTGTACATGTGCTTCTAGACTAATGCCTG
>NZ_JACYHC010001096.1:0-718 GCF_017152085.1 Staphylococcus sp. EG-SA-2 | reverse complement strand
CAGAACATTTACAACAAGTATTTGATCGTTTTTATAAAGTTGATGCAGCGAGAACGCGAGGTAAACAAGGTACCGGTTTAGGTTTGTTCATTTGTAAAATGATTATCGAAGAGCATGGTGGTTCCATAGATGTTAAAAGCGAATTAGGGAAAGGCACAACATTTATTATTAAACTACCAAAACCAGAATAAAATTGAATATAGTTATTTCAGAACGCATGTTATTGATTAGAGACTCTAATTTATAGCATGCGTTTTTTGATTGATGTGGGGAATTTTGTATGTGGATTAGAACTTAGGGTTTTTGCGAATATCAACTATTAAATATATTACTAATTTATATAAAAATATAAAGTTTGATAAAGTTATTTATTTGATTATAAAAATAGGGTAAAATATAGATATATTGTATTAATTAAATTATTCGAGGTGTCATATGAAAAAGTTCATTGGATCAGTTTTAACCACGACATTAATTTTAGGGGGATGTTCCGCGATGGAAAATGAATCAAATAAAGACACAAACACAGAAACAAAATCTGTACCAGAAGAAATGGAAGCTTCAAAATATGTAGGCCAAGGCTTCCAACCGCCTGCAGAAAAAGATGCGATTGAATTTGCGAAGAAGCATCGTAAAGAATTTGAAAAAGTAGGTGAACAATTCTTTAAAGATAACTTTGGACTAAAAGTTAAAGCTACAAATGTTGTAGGTAAAGATG
>NZ_JACYHC010001095.1:0-719 GCF_017152085.1 Staphylococcus sp. EG-SA-2 | reverse complement strand
ATATTATTTTCTCCCTCCACTTTTAATACAATTTACATAATCCCCCTCTTTAACTTAAATATTATAATTAATATAATTTTTTATATTTAAGTTATCTCATTTTATCAAAAAAATCTTTTTTGCGTAATAGTTAATTCGGTTATCTAATTTTTATGCAGTATCTCTAATGACTATTTGAATCCAATTGATTAATTTGAATCTTTTCATAAGTATCATTTTTAATAGCAATGGTTGAATTCTCGGTTCTATTACACAAAAAAACTGGCTAAAATTAGCTATTATTCATAGCAACTTCAACCAGTTTTTCTAATAACCTATATATTTATTAAGATTTTTCAAATCGTCTATTTCTCTATGTTAGAAATCATCTTACATATGTTTATCATCTTCGCTTAGAAATTATTAGTATGCATCCCATCTTCATTTACAAACAGACATGTTATTACTTCAAGACTGCCTTTAGACGGCACACAGTTATTATTTTTTATCCAACCACGCTAAAAATTGAGCTTGTTTAGTATCGTTTATAAATTCTTTCGTCACTATTTGTGATAACAATTGCTGCTTTTCGCTGTGATTCATATCAAGTAACTTTATTTTCTGTCGGCAAGTATATAAAAAGTCGATATACGAACTGTATGATGGTGGATATAACGCCTCAAGCTCTGCCATAATTGATTTTGTCAACTTAGGACTCGCACCATCAGTTGATACACTGA
>NZ_JACYHC010001094.1:0-720 GCF_017152085.1 Staphylococcus sp. EG-SA-2 | reverse complement strand
AAGCGAGGTGGCTATTGTGAAAAGGAAATCGAATGTATTAACAATCATAAAAATTGTAACGGATATAGTGGCAACCGTGTTAATCATACGTGCTTTATTAAACAGTCGTAAAGATGCTAAATAAATTAGAAGTTACTTAAAATAAAAAAAGCACGCCAAAACGTTAGCATTGTTTTCTAACGTTTGGCGTACAACTATTTAATTCAGTATGTTTTTTAATACCAAGTAATCGAATCGATTTCGCCGTTTTTAACCACTGGAATATTTTTTCTATGTTCTTCTAATGGGCGAGTGATATCGAAGGTATAATAACCATTTTTACCACCGTCTTTGATTTTTACTACAGCTATTGTATTGCCTTTACCCATCTTTTTAGCTATTACATATAAGTCTTCAACAGTTTTACCTTTATAGTGTTCGTTTTTTTCATCGGCTTCTTTTATTAATTTATCAGCACGTTCATCGTCCTTTTTAGCTTGGTCTGCTAAATTTTTAGCGATTTCTAAACCTTTCCATTCATAACTAAAGAACGCCTTAGCATCATTAGTTTGAGTTAGAAGACCTGTAGCGATGACTGTAGATGCAATAATTACTTTTGTGATATTTTTTTTCATAATAAGTTCTCCCTGTAAAATAAATTTGTACTTACTAATGCGAGTACACTGCTATTTTACAAACGGTTTCATGCATTTACCAGTTAACACTTCATTAATTAAAATT
>NZ_JACYHC010001093.1:0-10302 GCF_017152085.1 Staphylococcus sp. EG-SA-2 | reverse complement strand
CTTTTACTGTGTGACCTTTCGCAGCTTTAACCACTGCTTCAATGTCTTGTTGTACATCATCAAAACGTCCATCTTTTAATGCGCCGATGTTGATGACCATGTCAATTTCATCTGCACCATTTTGAATCGCATCTTCTGTTTCAAATGCTTTCGTCGCAGTTGTCGATGCACCTAATGGGAATCCTATTACCGTACAAACTAACACCTCTGAATCAGCTAGTCGCTCTGCTGCATATTTAACATGCGTTGGATTCACACATACAGATTTAAAATGGTATGCTTTCGCTTCATCGATGATTTGATCGATTTGCGTACGTGTTGACTCAGGCTTCAATAAAGTGTGATCAATCAATTTTGCACTATGCATTTTCTATCTCCTCCTTTATGGTTGATTATAAAAATACGGTTGTAAATTAGTTGATTGAGCGTCAGGTTCATTTAAATATCAGGTTAGATGTTCGCTTTTTATGTAACCGCATACATATACTATTACATTAATTCATTTCCCATAAACAAACAATACAATTGAACGTGATATCTTCATTATGAACGATGACTTGACAACAAGCTAATCAGGATTATATTTTTATAATTCTTTAATTCTATAGTACAAAAATTCGCAAAAAAGGGAAACAAATGTTATCTTAAAATTATTAATGAATATTAAGGAGAAGATAACAAATGACAAAAGGTACACCACATATTCAACCAAATGGAGTAAAAATTGCTAAAACAGTATTAATGCCTGGCGATCCGCTACGCGCAAAATATATTGCTGATAATTTTTTAGAAAATGTTGAACAATTTAACGATGTACGTAACATGTTTGGTTACACTGGTACATATAAAGGTAAAGAAGTTTCTGTAATGGGTTCTGGTATGGGTATTCCAAGTATTGGTATTTACTCATATGAGTTATACAACTTCTTTGATGTAGATACAATCATTCGTATCGGTTCTTGTGGCGCATTACAAGAAAATGTTAACTTATACGATGTTATTATTGCACAAGCTGCATCAACTAATTCAAATTATGTAGATCAATACAATATTCCAGGTCATTTCGCGCCTATCGCTGACTTCGAGTTAGTAACTAAAGCTAAAAATGTCGCTGACCAAATCGGTGCTACTACACACGTAGGTAACGTATTATCTTCTGATACATTTTACAATGCCGATCCAACATTCAATGATGCTTGGAAAAAAATGGGTATTTTAGGTATCGAAATGGAATCAGCTGGTTTATATTTAAATGCGATTCATGCTGGTAAAAAAGCACTTGGTATTTTCACAGTAAGTGATCATATTTTACGTGACGAAGCTACTACACCTGAAGAACGTCAAAATTCATTTACACAAATGATGGAAATCGCTTTAGAAATCGCAGAGTAACTTATTTAAATTGACTTTAATTGCTCTTTAACAATGCGATTAAACTCAAAAAGCCAACACATTCTGGGCGTATCCCCATTTATGTGTTGGCTTTTATTTATATTATTACTTATCTGTAGATTAGCTTAAGTAAGATTTAAACATCCAATTATGTTTATCTACTGATGTTTGCATACCTATAAACATATCTTCTGATACATCATCGCCAGCATTACCAGCAATTTCGATTGCGTTTTCTAATTGTTTTGAGATATTTGTGAAGTCTTGTGATAATTCTTCAACCATTTGTTCTGCAGAGTAACCTTTCGCAGCTTCTTTAACAATTGATTGCTCTAAGCATTCAGTTAATGTACCTACAGGGTTTCCTCCTACCGCTAAAATTCTTTCAGCTAATTCGTCTACATATTGGCTTGCTTCATTATATAATTCTTCAAATTTAACGTGTAATGAGAAGAAGTTAGGTCCTTTCACATACCAGTGGAAATTATGTAGCTTTGTGTAAGCTACTGTCCAGTTTGCTACTTGTTGATTCAATTCTTTTACAACATCTTGTTGATTACTCATATTTAATACACTCCTTAAAATTGTCTACGTCTTGCTTGTTTATATTAATTATTATATTATAATGATTCTAATCTGTAAAGTGTTTTTACTCTCTTTTTTATAATTATTTTAATCTAAATGTAAGGTGTTCCGCTTTTTAAATGTCTAAATTTTAATTCATCATCTAGTATATCCATTATCAATTAGCAAGTATGTTTTATCAATCAGTAAGTTTTACTTTCGCATTATCATCTAAAAAGAACGATTTTTCATAATCATTTGGTTGGTGCCATGTTGTTTTCCACATTCTATTTCTATTATTAGCAAACATTCGATAACCGAAATTACGGACTGGTTTAGGTACAAGCCATAAACCTACGCCCAATAATTTAGTTCGATTAGGTAGTGCTGTGATTAGTTTAATAATCGCCTGCGATTCAAAATATATACGATCACCTTTCTGTAAAATCACACTATTTTTATTTGCCGCTTCTGGATGTTGTTTAAAAAATTGTTGTCCAACTTCACCTTTTAACGTGGCAAATTGATAATTTCTTGGTAGGTCATGTTGAATTAACCAAATGACATAGTTATAACAATATATACAGTTTCCATCATAATATACGATTGGCATAATTTATTCGCTCCTTTAATAGTACTTATAGTCATTTTTCCTAATTTAAAAACATTTAAACAAGGTTGTCACTTGATAAGTCCTCGCGACACGAAATTGCCATAAAATTTATTTTTCAGTTTTATATTTATTGTATAATGTATTTTTTATTTACTTTAAATTTCTCAATCTACAGTGTAATCTTATTTCTTATTATTAACTTAGCGTTTGGTCATTCGTCTTATTCAACATACGACTGGAAAACTCATATAAAGTTTTAATTCAGTAACATAAATTCATTTATATTCATATACTGTCTTTATTATTTATTAAAATAAAAACGAGCAATCTATCATAAGCTCTTAATTAGCTCTTATGGTTGATTACCCGTCATTTTTCTTTATGCGGTTATTCAAATATGCAATTATGCAATTTTTAATCCTATCCTTACTTCTTTTCAAAAACTACCATATATCATTAGTCATGTTTGACTTTGACTATACGTGTGTATTTTAAAAACTGCTCTGAATATTTCTCCTTAATTTCCTCTAAACTGTCATATGTAATACCTACAATATGCCAATTAGGATTGAAATAATAGAAAGAATCTTTTTGTCGTGACCATTTAATCATATTACCGTCTTTATTATAACGTGGTAATGTTACTTCATAGCCTTCTAACACATTAATATACGTTTGGAAAATGTCTGTATCTATACGATTAAAATTATCAATAACTAAATAACTTTTATCCTTTTTAGGCATTAATTGAGTAATAAACCCTTCACGATAGTATAATGCCCCTGTTTCATTTGGTAAATACTTGCCATAAAGCATATCTTCTGAAAAATCAGGATGACCTGTTGTTATAACAGGATTTGCATTCGCTTTTTGCAATAAGTCATTAGCCGCTTTTAAGCCCTCTTCTTTTCGATCTACAACAAGTAAAATAAATGGCTTTAACGCTTCTTCTTTTTCACTTTCAAGCATATCTGGTTTTTTAACCATTTCAAATGGAGATTTCAATCCATTATTATCGCTCATTTCAATAATTGCATCATACTGTGCTTGTGACATACTTGCAATAGCCTGTTTTGCATTTTCTTGAAGGAAATATAAATTTTTCAATTTAGGATGCTTATTTAATGTACTTAATGTAATCGGCGTAATGTCTTTCTCATAAGACACTTCAATCACTGTACTATTTGTTCTACCAGGAATTGGTGGTTTTTCATGAATATGCTTTGAAACTTCTCCAATTCCAACGACAGATTGATTTTTCGTTCGATTATAAAAAATAATATTGTCGCCTTCTTCTAACTGAGTATAAAAATGATAACCATTACGTTTAATACCGTTGTACGTGTGCGTATAAATCGTATATTGGTTTCCAGGTTCAAATTCTTCAGTTTCAGCTAAAAAGAAATAACGCGGTATCTTAATTTCGCCTTTACCAAGACCACTTATTAAATCAAACTCTTCTGCAGTGATTTGATTGAACAATGTCTCTTTCATATTACTCATACGAAATTCCAAAGCTTCACTACGCTTTAAATAATCTGCTGTTAATGGTTTCAATTGTTCATTAAAACGAAACTGTACACGTATTTTATTTTGTGCACCTGTTTCAACACTAATAATTTCACCACATCCAAGTAGTCCAGTATCCGTCTGAACTTGATAAAAGATGACTTGATCTCCTACTTTAGCCTTTTTAAACGCTCTAAATCCTTGAGATGGGTTAAAATGTGCGCCTGATTCAAATAAAGCTGTTTGTCCTACTAACGGTTCATTATGATTCCAACGGTTATATCCACAATTCAACCAAAAATAATTCGTTTCTGCTGTCATCTTAATACTCCTTAACCTGAATAAATTTTAGAAACACTATGAATTACATTCTTTTAGTGTTTCTTATGCAGTTGGACGCGTATGCGAACAACTGTATACCCTTTGTTCACTGCGATTTTAATCGCATTTCCTATAACATTGTAGCGCCCAGGACATTAATTTACGTCCCAGACCCTTATCGTTTTCACTTCTAAGTAAGTCGAACTATTTTGCTTTACAACAAGTGCGACTCTAAATACAGTTGGACACACATACGAGCAACTGTATACCTTTTAATCAGTTTTCTATATTTTATTTATTATATCTGTCTTAATGATAAAAATTGTTACAAACAGTTTAACATATTTAGCTACCTATTTTGCATATAAAAAACATGCTTGCATACACTATGCAATAAAAATTACAAATTTATATATGATACCACTATGCTTGCTTATCTCTATAGCGCCATTGATACACATTTTTAAATATCTATACTGCCGTTAGAATTTTATCATGTCTTAATTTTCATTAAATATTAATTACTTCATTTTATATAAACCAACAAAAACCCCCTCACTACTATGCAAGTGAGAGGTTATGTTGATGTGCTTTATTTTCATCAATGTCATTAACACGATCATATTTCTTCTGTTAATGCACTGTACTTTATTCAAACGCGCTATCGACAATTAATTTGAAGCTACAAAGGTACCGCATAATGGCAGCACATTAATTAACAATGCGCTAAACTTTAATGAGGCGCTGATTTGCTTGTCTTTAAAAGTCAACATAGCACTGATAATTCCTAAAATAGCTACTATACGTGGAATTGTCATGCTCGGATACTGCGGTATATGTAAGAAAGCACCAAGACCTGCTATCACACCACATACTAACGCAATATATAGAAATTGCTTCAAATCATTCACTCCTAAATTGTTATTACACTATTACACATAGCTAATCATCAATGTGAAATCGCCTTCAAAGACACTATCCAAATCTTCAGAAGTCAAAATAAAGTTTGTACCAGTAGTCAGTTTGAAAATTTCACCATCGACAATCATTTGTCCTTCACCTTCCAACACTGTAACTAAACAGAACTCTCTAGGCTTCATATAATTTAACGTGCCAGAAATTTCCCATTTAACCAATGTAAAGAAATCATTCGATACAATGTGTGTACACTTATGGTTTTCAATAATTTCACTTTCAGGCAAAATATTAGGTAATGGTGCATTGTACTGAATAACGTCTAAAGCTTTTTCAATATTTAACGGTCTATCATTATATTGATTATCTTGACGATTGAAATCATAAAGTCTATATGTAATGTCTGACGATTGCATCGTTTCGTATGCTAATATTCCTGAAGAAATAGTATGTACTGTTCCTGCTGGAATAAAATAGAATTCTCCAGGTTTTACTTTAATATATCTAAGTATCGACTCTATCGTTCCGTGTTGAACATGATTCGCAACTTCTTCTCTAGACTCTGCTAATGTCCCTATAACTATTTCTGCATCTTCTTCTGCATCTATAATATACCAACATTCAGATTTGCCATATTGCCCGTTTTCATGCTCATAAGCATAAGAATTATCAGGGTGCACATGAATAGAAAGTGATTCTCTTGCATCCACTATTTTAGTTAGAAGCGGAAAATCTTTGCTTGGGAAATCACCAAACAATTCACGATGTTCTGACCAAATACGGTCTAATGTTTGACCTTGATATGGTCCATTAATAATCTCGCTCGTACCATTTGGATGTGCTGACACACACCAACATTCCCCAGTTGTATCATTGTCTAATTGATATCCAAACTCACTTAGACGTTGACCGCCCCATAATTTTGTTTTTAAAATTGGTTGTAAAAATAATGGCATTGTTGCACCTCCATTGTGATTAAGTAAGCAATAGAACTCTGATGTTGTTGTTCCATTATATTTTGATTTTGTTCTCATTTACATCGTATTATAAACTTCCACATTTCAAATTAACTATTAGTGATTGTACCATATTTACTAACATTGCAGTACTGCCAATTAAAGCGCTTCACTTAAATTTACAGTACTTTAACATTTTTAAAAATTAATAGCATAGAGATTATCTCTCTCTTACATTTGTACACATTTCCCTTTAAATTTACTCGCCCATTATACCAATTAATAAACAACTTTAATAGTTGTGCCATACATTGTTCAAATTCTTTGTAAAATGCATAGACAATACGTACTTATTCATACTTATAATTCATCATTTTCAAAAAAATAACGAGTTACGAAAACGTAACCCGCTTCAAATCATATTTACTATCCTTATTAATCCTTTTCAATTTCAAATTGAGTTAAAGCATCTTTAATGTCCTGCTCACCACTAATAATTTGAAACTCTTGGTGATTAAAATGATTGGATGTGACAATTTCTTTTAATACTGTCGCAACATCTTCTCTAGGAATTTCACCTTTACCATCAAAATATTGTGCAGCTTCTATCTTTCCAGATCCTGCTGCATTTGTAAGTGCCCCTGGATGTAAAATTGTATAATTCAAACCTGAACGTCTTAAATAGTCATCAGCGTAATGTTTAGCTATTGTATATGGCTTTAAATCACCGCTATCATCAAAAGCCTGACGTCTCGAATCATATGTTGAAACCATGACATAGTGTTTAATATTAGCCTCTTTACTCGCAATCATTGATTTAACAGCACCATCTAAATCGACAATAATTGTTTTATCTGCACCCGTGTTCCCTCCAGAACCTACTGAAAAGATAACTTTATCGAATGGTTTAAACGTCTCAGTTAAAGTCTCTATTGAATCATTTTCAACATCAACAAGAATTGCTTTCATACCTTGTGATTTTAACGCATTAAGTTGATCTGATTGCCTAACACCAGCAGTAAATGGTACATTTTCTTTTGCTAATTGTTGCACTAGTAACGAACCTACACCGCCATTAGCACCTATAACCAAAATATTCATTTACAACACTCTCCTATTTATTATTCTCTATGCCATACCACTTTATGAGATATGTAAAACTTGTTACAACTATAAAAATCAATTGACATACTACTGGGAACGTATTAAATTAATATATGAACAAATATTCATATGAAAGGATTGTCATATAATGTCAGAACAATATTCAGAAATAAATACAGATACATTAGAACGCGTAACTGAAATTTTCAAGGCATTAGGCGATTACAATCGAATACGTATCATGGAATTGTTATCAGTCAGTGAAGCAAGTGTTGGTCACATTTCACATCAATTGAATTTATCTCAATCAAATGTCTCGCACCAATTAAAATTACTTAAAAGTGTGCATCTTGTGAAAGCAAAACGACAAGGCCAATCAATGATTTATTCATTAGATGACATCCACGTAGCAACTATGTTAAAGCAAGCCATACATCACGCGAATCATCCTAAAGAAAGTGGGTTATAATATGTCTCATTCACATCATCATGACCATATGCATAGTCATGTAACTACAAATAATAAGAAAGTATTGTTTATATCGTTTTTAATAATCGGTCTATATATGTTTATCGAAATCATCGGCGGTCTCCTTGCTAACAGCTTGGCATTACTATCTGACGGTATCCATATGTTTAGCGACACATTCTCATTAGGTGTTGCACTTGTCGCATTTATTTATGCTGAAAAGAATGCCACAACTACAAAAACATTTGGTTATAAACGTTTCGAAGTACTCGCAGCGTTATTTAACGGTGTAACGCTTTTTGTAATAAGTATTTTGATTGTTTTTGAAGCGATTAAACGTTTCTTTGTTCCTTCTGAAGTTCAATCAAAAGAAATGTTAATCATTAGTATTATCGGTTTAATTGTCAATATCGTTGTTGCATTCTTTATGTTTAAAGGCGGCGACACTTCACACAATTTAAATATGCGTGGTGCTTTTCTACATGTTATCGGAGACTTATTAGGTTCAGTTGGCGCCATTACTGCAGCTATTTTAATTTGGGCATTTGGATGGACAATCGCCGATCCTATCGCAAGTATTTTAGTTTCCGTTATTATTTTAAAAAGTGCTTGGGGTATCACAAAATCTTCTATTAACATTTTAATGGAAGGCACACCAAGTGATGTTGATATAGATGAAGTTATAACTACTATTAAAAAGGATTCACGAATACAAAGTGTGCATGATTGCCATGTTTGGACAATTTCAAATGATATGAATGCATTGAGTTGTCATGTTGTTGTAGACCATACATTGACAATGAAAGAATGTGAATTATTATTAGAAAACATTGAGCATGATTTATTACATTTAAATATTCACCATATGACTATTCAATTAGAAACGCCTAATCACAAACATGATGAATCGATTATATGTTCAGGAACACATAGTCATTCACATAACCATCATGCTCATCATCACGCGCATGCACATTAATAATTTTAACCTACTGCCATTGCATCGATTAAACTTTTCAATGGCAGTAGGTTTTTTATGTCTTTATGGCGACTTGTTTGGTCTTTGATGATGCAATGTTTATTAACAAATTTTCAACTATTATTTCTTACATTAGTCATATTTTTGACAATTTACTATTATAATTCTCTAACTTTAGTCACTTTAATTAATTTTTATTAGATATTAATATGAAAATAACGTGTTTTTTGTTATTGTATTTATATGAAGAAAAGGAGGCACCACTTTGTTTACTTACTTTAAATCAGCATTTAAAAATGCTAAACCACAATTATTAATAACATTGATATATGCACTTATAGCATTTGCTGTAATTGCAGTTGTATATTTACTTGCTAATTTCCAGCTTGCTAAGTATGCACAAACTATTGCAATTTATTCACAATTTGGGCAAAAACCACCAGTAGATGCATATTTAAAAGTTATCGCTGTATTACTTATAGCAGCTGTAGTTTCACTGTTTGTTTTAGTTCAAATTTTTATCGGAATTACAAATGTTATGAAACGAGCAATGAGTCATGAAAAAGTAAAATTTACCGATTTATTTATTGCATTTAAAAAAGGTAATTATTTAAAGAGCGTTCTGATCGGTCTTGTATCTATAGCAATGATTATCGTTCTTTCACTTCTGACATCATTACTATACAAATTATTTTCTCCAGTATCAGAAATGATTATGAATTCAGTACAATCATCATATGCAGATAGTACACACCTGATTGGTATTGCTATTACAACTCAAAGCATCATAATCATTGTTGTTTTATTGATTAAAGCAATTATTACTTGGTTATTGTTAATACCTATTTTCAACTTTATGACTAGTTTCGTTGAATCAACTAACGATAAAGTAAAAACACACTTAGCTAATGGATTTAAAGCAATGAAAAATGGTCAAAAAACATTTTTCAAATTTTTCATTGGAATACTATTATTAAACTTAATTATTATTTTATTTAAAACACCTGTTGGTTACTTGATTTCATTTAATACGCAATCACTCTCTCAAAGTGTTGCAGAAAATATCATAAGAGTTTATACAGTAATGACAATTATTTTATTCGTTGTTATTCATGCAATCATTTTAATGGGTATCGTTCAATATTACTTAAAACGTGGTCAAAAAATTACTAAAGATAAAGTAAAAACAGCTGACAAGAATAAAAAAGTTGTCACTGAACCAAAAAATACAAAAGTAGAAAATGATAAAGTGACAACATCTGTTGAAACAAAAACAGAAAAAGCACAAGATTCATTAAATGATAATACAACAAAAACAATGACTTCAGATAAACCAGAAGACAATCAACCAAAATAAATTTTAGAGCCCCTTACAACTTTAGTTGTTAGGGGCTCTTATGCATGCGCTTAGCGCAGGCGCTCCTACTTTTCAACTTTAGTTGTTAGGGGCTTCTTTCTAAAATAACTAAGTGAATTATCT